>DATFUN010000076.1:0-5438 GCA_035260805.1 Myxococcales bacterium
CCCTCGAAGCGGTCGATCTCGCCGGTCTTGGTGTCGCCCACCACGATGGAAGGCCGCACGACCGTGGCGGGGATCTGTCCCATCGCGCGCCTCACCAAGAGCTCAGCCTCAAATTTCGATTCCTCGTACGCGTTGCGGAACGCCTGCCCGCAGGCCAGCTCGTCCTCGGCCACCACTCCCACCCGGTCGCCGGAGACGAAGACGGTGCTCACGTGCGTGAACCGGCGCAGGCTCCGGCAGTCGAGGGCCAGCTCCAGCATCGCCTGCGTGCCGGTCAGGTTGACCCGCCGCATCTCTTCGCGAGGAGAGGAGAGAGCGCTTTGCTCCGCCACGTGAAAGACGTCGGTGACGGCCGCGGTGAGCTCGCGATATTCGGAGGTGGAGAGGCCCAGGTGCATCGCGGACGGGTCCCCGATCAGCACGTCCATCGCGCCGCGGGCGAATTCGCGCGCCGCGCGTTCGTCCTTGCCGTCCACCAGGAGCGAGACCTGGGCGCCGCCCGCGTGCAGCCGCAGCGACATGCGCCGCGCGAGCAGCTTGGGGAAGCCGGTGATGAGGACGCGCTCCATCACCCACCTCGCTGCCATCCAGCGCGCAACGTCTCCAGCACCCGCGCCACCTGGGCGCGCAGGAGCTCCGGCGCGCCGGTGTTCTCGATCACGAAGTCGGCCGCCCTCACCTTCTCGTGCGAAGGGAGCTGGGCGGCGATGCGGGCGCGCGCCTCGGCTTCGGCCATCCCGTCCCGCAGGGCGAGCCTGCGCACCTGCTCGTCCACCGGCGCGTTGACCACGATCAGCCCGTCCAGGCCGTGGTGCAGCCCGTTCTCGACGATGAGCGCCGCTTCGTAGAGGGCAAGCGGCTGCCCCCGCGCGGCCAGCCGATCCAGGCGCGCGCGGACCTCCCTTCCGATCAGCGGGTGCAGGATGGCGTTCAGCGCCGCCCTCTCCTGGGCATCGGAGAAGACGCGGGCGGCGAGCGCCTTGCGATCCAGATCGCCCTGGGGGGTGAGCACGCCGGGGAAGCGGGCCGAGACCTCGGCAAGCCCGGGCGTGCCTGGCGCGACCACTTCCCGCGCGACCTGGTCGGCGTCGATCACCGGCACCCCGCGCTCTGTGAAAAGTCGGGCGACCGTGCTCTTGCCGGTCCCGATGTTGCCGGTGAGACCGAAGACGCGCATCGGCCGCAGTGTATCAGCCGCAGCCGATAGGGCGGCGCTGCGCTTTCGAAGCGCGGCGGCGATCGACCGCGTTGCGCCACGGTAGACCCGCTGATAGGTTCCGCACCCCCTCGATGCGCCTCGCCTTCGCCGCCGCCCTGCTCGCTCTGGCCGGGCCTGCCCTCGCCGCCGACCTGGTCGGTCCGGAGAGCTGCCGCGCCTGTCACGCGGAGGCGTACCGCATCTGGGCGCAGAGCCCGCACGCTCGCGCGATCGATTCGCTCACGCCCGATCAGCGCCGCTCCGGGCTGTGCCTGTCGTGCCACTCGCGCGACGAGCAGCGATCGAATCCCGCCGACCCGGTGACCTCCGTCTCCTGCGAGACCTGCCACGGCGGCGGCCGCTACTACCAGCCGGCGGTGGTGATGCGCGACAAGGAGCTGGCCCGCCTGTTCGGGATGCAGGACGCGGCCGCGACCTGTTCCTCCTGCCACGGTCCGGGATCGCCGTCCGCGCAGCCGTTCGACGTCAAGGCGGCGCTCCAGCGGATCGATCACTGGACGGCCGAGCGCGCGAAGAGGCAAGCACGCGCGCAGGCGGGGGCGCCGCAAACGCAGCTCGCGGCGTGGCTGCGCCAGCGGCCGTGATCGTCCTCGAAGCCGGGTTCCTGAAGTCGGCCACCGCGCCCGAGCAGTGGCCGCCCGCCGACCGTCCCGAGGCGGCGTTCTGCGGCCGCAGCAACGTGGGCAAATCGAGCTGCCTGAACGCGCTCGCGAACCGGCGGCAGCTCGCGCGCGTGTCGCGGACGCCCGGGCGCACCCGGCTGCTCAATTTCTTCGATGCCCGGGTGGCCGAGCGCACCCGCTCCGGCGGCCGCGGGCCCGAGCACGCTCTGCGGCTCGTCGATCTGCCCGGGTACGGTTTCGCCTCCGGCCCGCGCGAGGAGCGCGAGCAGTGGAAGGCGATGATCGAACGCTACCTGACCGGCCGCGACACCCTGGGAGCCTTGGTGGTCATCGTGGACGGCGCGCTAGGCGCGCAGCCCAGCGACGTGGAAATGGTGCGCTGGGGGCAGTCCCTGCGGAAGCGCATCGTGGTGGTCGCGACCAAGCTCGACAAGCTCGCCCGCAGCCGCCGCGCAGCGCAGCTGAAGAAGGTGGCCGCCACCCTGGGAGTCCCGCAGGGTCAGGTGATCGGCTTCTCGGCGAAGGAGAAGTTCGGGATCGACGAGCTCTGGCGCGCGTTGGTCTCGCGCGAAGCAGCAGCGGCCGGCGACCTGGCGTCGCCAGCCGCCAACCGCAAACCGCCAGCCGTCAGGTAATCGGCATCTGGGAGCGGTTCGGGCTTCCGAACGCGCCCTCGCTCTGCTGCTGCAGCTCCTGCGCCTTGCGCCGGACCTTGTCGCCCAGCTCGTTGCGGAGCTCGTCGCCTGCCTTGGGGGCGAACGCCAGGCCGATCCCCGCCCCGACCAGGCAGCCGAGCACGAAGATGCCAAGGCTCCCGAGCGTGGTGGCGAGCGTGCTGCGGCGCTCCTGCAGCCCGATGGACTCGAGGACGTCGTCGCGATCGATGTCTTGAAGGTACTTGAGGGCCTTCAGGCCGCTCTTCTTCAGATTCATGTCGGGCCTCCTGCGTACTAGAAAAGGTCTGTCCGCTTCCGCACGCAATCTGCGCACGCGTAGCGCGGCGCGCTGCGCCCGCGGGCGCCCGCTAGATCGCGTCGCTTCCGGGCGGCCGCCCGCTTTCGCCGCCGCTCGATCCAGTGAAGACGCCGATCTGGCTCTTGATCAGCGGAACCAGCGCGAGCCGCATGCCGACGCGCACCAGGCGTCCGGTGAGCGGAGAGAACAGGCCGCCGCCTAGCACGTAGCCGACGCCGAGAGCGGCGAACATCATGCCGATGGGGTGTCGCTCCACCCGGCCGCGGAGGTCGAGCGTGCGGCCCAGGTTCTCCATCGATCCGGAGACCGCGGTGCCGAACGCCTTGGCTTCTTCCACCGCCCGCTTGGCGTGCTCGAACACCTGGCCGTTCCCGTCCTTGCTGCCCGGGCCCTGGTACTCCGTGTCGCTCGCCACGTCGTCCTCCTTGAGCGTCAACGCGAGACGATCTTGCCGATGACGTACCCGAGGGCCAGCGCGCCGGCGAGGCACGCGATGGGCCGCTCGCGGATGAACTCGGAAGCCTGGTCCATCGCCTGATCCACCGCCACCTTGGTCTGCTCGACGATCCGCTGCGCGTCCTGCGCGCTCAGGTCGCCCAGGAGGCCGGCGCCGAAACCGTTTCCAGACTTCTCCACATCGACCATGGGGAACCCTCCGAGCGCGAGGAAGTGCCGAACGGATCCGGGCCCGCGCCTGCCGGGCAACCTAGGCACCGCAGCCGGGCGTGGCTACTGCGCCGCCACGGCCGCGTCCAGTGCGGAATCGGACGCGGGCTTGCGCGGCAGCAGATCGAGCCAGAGGGGCAGGTGGTCGCTCGCAGCCCGCGTTTCGCGGTCGTCCAGGACGCCGCAGGCGAGCACCTCGATGCCGCCGTCCACGTACGCGCGATCCAGGCGCAGGAGCGGCAATCGCGCCGGCCAGGTCGCGCGGCGCGCTCCCGCCAGGAAGGCCGCGTCTCGTAAGGATCGGCGGAGCAGCCGCGCGATGGGACCCGGCACCGGGAACCACATGTTGAAGTCCCCGCACACCACCAAGGGAGCGGTGAGCGCGGCGTCGCGCAGCAGGTCGGCCGAGAGCAGCATCCCGGCCTGCCGCCTGCGCTCGCCGCCGGAGAGCCCCAGGTGCAGGTTGAAGAGGTGGAGGACGCCGCCCTCCGTCTGCAAGTCCGCTCGGAGGCACCCCCGGGGCTCCCGGCCTCGCACCGAGAGGTCGTAGTTCTTGACGCGCAGGATCGGATATCGGGAGAGCACTGCGTTCCCATACGGACGCCCGGCCAGCACCAGCGTCGGACCGTACGCGACGTACCAGCCGAGCAGCTTCCCGAGATGGGCAGCGTGGTCCGCGACCTCGTGGCGGCGGTCCTCGCCGTCCTCGGAGCGGTGCGGGTCGCCCACTTCCTGCAGCGCGGCGACGTCGCAGCGGGCGGCGCTGAGCACGCGGGCGACGCGGTCCAGATCGCGCTGGCCGTCGTGCCCCACGCCGCCGTGGATGTTCCAGCTGACCACGCGCATGGCGCTATCGCGCCGCCGCGCGGCGCGCCTCGCTACGGCGCTCGATGCCCCGGGTGCGGGCGCTGAAGAAAGCGTGCAGGTCGCGCGCGCGGACGACGTGCGCGAACGGCGAGTCGCCCAGCTCCGACGGATGAACCACGAAAGTCTCCAGTTCGTCTGCGGCAAGTCCGCCGTGCGACCCGAATTCCCACGGGTACGATACGGTCTGCCCGGCGCCCGCGCCGATCAGAACCAGATCGCCGGCGCTGCGCAAGCCGAGCAGGTCCTTGCAGTACGTGGCCGCCAGCGGATGGCCGATCAGCCGGGACACTTCGGCGGCATCGGAGGCGTGGTCCAGCTCGAACCGGCGGGCGTTTCGCAAGGCGACCGGACCGTGCGCGCCGCGCACCAGCGCCACGCCGACGACAGGGCTGTTCGCGCAGCGCTCGAGCAGCCCCGGATGGCGCGCGCGCAGCTCCGGCTCCAGACAAGGGTCCGGCACTTCCGTGGAGTACAGGTGCGCGATGTCGCCGGCCGGGACGACGAGGAGCGGTCCTTCGGCGCGCCTGCCGGCCGGCTGCGCCGCGTCGAGCGCTTTGGCGGTGTGCCGGGCCCAGCCGAGAGCCACCTTCCCCAGCGCGCCGGGCAGGCTACGGGACAGCGCCCGCAGCCAGCGCGCGTGCGCCGCCGCGGCCGCCGTGTCCCCGCCGCCGGCGCCCCCGAAGGCCACCGGCCGCACGTGCTCGCCCTGGGAAGGCGTGTCGGACAGGAGGTGCTCGCCGAGCGACTCGCCGACGATCTGCTCGGCGGGCCGGGTCGCCGCCTGCCCGTGATCGCTGAACAGGTAGATTTCGTAGTTGAGCTCCGGCACCGCGTCGACGGCTGCCAGGATGCGGCCCAGCGCGCGGTCCAGCTCGAACAGCTTGAGCATCGCCATGCGGCTGTACGGTCCCCGCCGGTGCGCGTACTCGTCGTACCCGATGAAGCACGCGTAGACGATCGGCGTACCCCGCGCCACGTCGATGACCGTCGCGTTGGCCGCGAACTCGGAGAAGAGGCACTCGGTCAGCACGCGGTGGAAGAGGAACTGCGGTTCGTGCTGCAGCGAACCGACGTGCGAGGCCCATCGC
>DATFUN010000077.1:0-9997 GCA_035260805.1 Myxococcales bacterium
GTGCTGGTGGCGATCGGGTCGGCGCTCTATCCGCCGATCGCGAACACGCTGATCTTCATCCTCATGGCGTTGGTCCTCCTCTTGCGGCCGAGCGGTCTGTTCGGCCTGCAGGAGGCTCGATGAATGTCCAGCGGTGGGTCGTCCGCGTCGGCGTCCTGCTGGTCCTCGTCGCGCTGCCGCGGATGATCTATCCCATCCTCGCGGTGGACATCCTCACCTGGGGACTGTTCGCGCTCGCCTTCGACCTGGTGTTCGGCTACGCGGGATTGCTTTCCTTCGGGCACGCCATGTTCTGGGGCACGAGCGGATACGTGACCGCCAACGTGCTGCTCCACACCGGCCTGCCGGTGCCGGTGGCCATCCTGGCCGGGACCATCGCCGCGCTCGTGCTCGCCCTGCCGACGGGCTATCTCTCCATCCGCAGCGCGGGCATCTACTTCTCGATGATCACCCTCGCCTTCGCGCAGATGGTCGATTTCATCGCGCGCCAGGCGGACCGCTTCACGGGCGGCGACAACGGCTTGCCCGGGATCCCCCGGCCGCCGCTGGGGCCCATCCAGTTCGACAACCCGCTGCACCTCTACTACTTCACGCTGGCGCTGGCGGCGCTCGGGTACCTCATCGCGGCGCGCGCCACCGAGTCGCCGTTCGGGCAGGCGCTGCGCGCCATCCGCGACAACCGGGTCCGCGCGCAGAGCGTCGGCTACAACCCGCGCGTGCAGATGCTCGTCGCCTTCGTGATCTCCGCCGCGCTCTCGGGGCTCGCGGGCGGGCTGCACACCGTCGGCCACGGCGTCGTCTCGCTGGATGCGGTCAACTGGACCACCTCGGGGATCGTGGTGATGATGACGCTCCTGGGCGGCACCGGCACGCTGCTCGGGCCGCTGGTGGGCGCGACGCTGGTGCTGCTGCTGCAGGACGCGCTCGCCTTCAGCACGTCGGCGAGCGGCGTGGTCACCGGCGCCGTCTTTGCCCTGACCGTCCTGTTCTTCCGCCGCGGAGTGGTCGGCACGCTGCTCGCTCTCGATCTGCGCCGGCGGACCGGCGAGCGGCTCATCGGGCCCGCGAAATGATCGCAGCGCGCCTGGTGCCTCCCCGGGGAGCTTGCGGAAGGCCTGCCTGCGCGCCAACCTGTGGAGATGCGCGCCGCCGTGCTTCTCCTCGCCCTGGCCGCCGCGTGCGGGCACGAGCGCGCCGCCCTCGTCGCCGCCCACGTCTCGACCGGGCAAGGGACGGCCGAGAAAGCGCTCGTGGGAGCGAGCGGCACGCTGGACTGCCCGGGCGAGCTCTTTCCGCAGGATCTGGGAATGTCGCAAAAGGATGGCGATTTGCGCGCCCAGCACATCGGCGCGGTGCCCTTCGCCTGCGCGGTCACCATCTCGATGGCCGGTTACCAACCCTCCAAGGTCGCTCTACAGAGTGCCTGCGCGGCACCGGTAAAAGGCGGCTGCCTGACGGTCGATCTGCGGGTGACGCTGGCGCCTGAACCCGCGAAGGCCTCCGGCGAGCCGAAGTGAGCATTCGACATCCCGGGTGCCGGCCGGAGGCGCCCGGACGGCGGCCGCGCTATGCAGGGCGCATCCAGCGCGGGAGTCGCACCGCATGACCTCGCTTCCCGATACGAAGCTCCGCGAGTACACGGCGCGGCTCGAGCAGCTCCAACAAGCCTTCGCCAGGCACTATCCGGGCGAGCAGGGCACGCGCCAGCCGGTGCACACCGTCTATGGCGGCGCGCAGCTCTTCAAGTCGGACACCACGCGCAAGCTCGGCGAGCTCGCGGTCAAGGCGCTGGATCAGTACGCGCCCGAGCCGCGCATCTTCGCCGAGGCGATCGCTCTCGATCCCCGGCACGCCGAGACGGTGCACGCGCGCGTGCGCAACAAGCTGCAGAGGGAGGCGGTCGAGGACTTCCGCATCGACTTCGAGGACGGATACGGCATCAGGCCCGACGCGGAGGAGGACGGGCACGCGCAGGCGGCAGGCGAGGAGTGCGCGAAGGGCCTTTCGCAAGGCACTCTCCCGCCGTTCATCGGGATCCGCATCAAGACCTTCTCCGCCGAATTGGGAGGGCGCGCGCTGCGCACCCTCGACCTGTTCGTCAGCGCGCTCGCCCGCCGGGCCGGAAAGCTGCCTCCAGGGTTCGTGGTCACGCTGCCCAAGGTGGTGAGCCCCGATCAGGTGTCGGTGCTCATCGACGCCTTCGAGGAGCTGGAGCCCCGGCTGGGGCTCCAGCGCGGCGCGCTCAAGATGGAGCCGATGATCGAGACCACCCAGGCGATCCTCGACTCTGGCGGCGAGTCGATGCTCCCCAAGCTGCTCGCGGCGGCGCGAGGCCGCTGCGTGGCGGCGCACTTCGGCACGTACGACTACACGGCCTCGTGCGACATCACCGCGATGTACCAGTCGATGCGCCACCCCGCCTGCGACTTCGCCAAGCACATGATGAAGGTGGCGTACGCGGGAACCGGCATCTGGCTCTCGGACGGGGCGACGACGATCATGCCGGTGGCGCCGCACAAGGCGGTGAAGGGAGCGCAGCTCACCCCGGAGCAGGCTCGTGAGAACCAGCGCGCGGTACACGCCGCCTGGCGGCTGCATGCGGACGACGTGCGCCACTCGCTGGTGAACGGCTACTACCAGGGATGGGACCTGCACCCGGCGCAGCTGCCCAGCCGCTACGGCGCCGTGTATGGGTTCTTCCTCGACGGGCTGCCCGCCGCGACGGAGCGGCTGAAGAACTTCATCGGCAAGGCGGCGCAGGCGACGCTCGCGGGCGACGTGTTCGACGACGCCGCCACCGGCCAGGGGCTGCTCAACTTCTTCCTGCGTGGCGTGAGCTGCGGCGCGCTCACCGAGCAGGAGGCGCTCGTCACCGGCGTGACGCTGGACGAGCTGCGTAGCCGGAGCTTCCTCAAGATCCTCGAGAACCGCCGCCGCGCCTGAGGGTGACGTGTACGGCAGGCGGTCGAATCAAGTGAGCCGTCGGATCAGTGATCCCTGATCACCTTCGCCGCTGCCCAGCCGACCAGGATCAGCACCGCCAGCACCACCCACGCGTGCTGGGAGCCGTAGGTCGACGCCGGGTAGTGATTGCTGATCATGGTGAGCGCGGTCGGCATCGCCAGGAACGCGTTGTGCTTGCTGCGCAGCTGCGCGCGGGCCACCAGCGCCTCGTCCAGCGGCCGGCCGGCGCGCATCCCCCGCACGATCCGCCGGTACGCGGGCACGATTCGCAGCCACACGTTGGCGGTCATCAGGGTTCCCATCAGCGCGCCCACGTGGATGTACGCGGCCCGCCCGTTGAACACCTGCATGAGGCCGTAAGAGAGGGCGACCAGAATGAGGTAGCAGAGCGCCACCAGAGGGGTCTCGAAGCGCGCCAGCGGGGACAGCCAGAGGAGGTCGTACACGATCCAGGCGAAGAGAAGGACGCCGATGGCCACGGCGAAAGTGGCTGGCCTGCCCAGGCCGCTCACTCCGGCACCCCGGCCGCGCAGGTAGTAGACGATCCAGAGCAGCGCGAGGCCCGTCAGCCAGGTGGTGAGCGCTTCCCAGCGGAACCAGTGCAACTGCTCGGGCGGCTCGGCCTGCTTGCGCACCGTGTAGAACGCGCCGCCGTGGACGATCGAGACGCCCGCGCCTTCCTCGCCCAGCCGCCGCCCCACCCAGGTGAAGTAGTAGGTGGTCCCGACCCAGAGGATGCCCGCGAAGACGTGCGCCCACCGCAGCGCCAGATCCAGCCACTCGAGGAGGAATTGGACTCTCACGTGACCCGTGCACGTTAGCACGCCGCCCGAGCCTCGACGCCGGACGGCGCCTGAGTGTAGGTAGGACGGCTAGAGTGGACGCGCTCAATTACATCGACGGCAAGCACGTGGCCGCTGCGGAGTGGCTGGAGAACGTCGATCCGGCAGCGGGGACGCCGTACGGCCGCGTCGCCTCCAGCGACGCCGCGGACGTGGAGCGGGCGGTGGCGGCGGCGCGCCGCGCCTTCCCCGGCTGGTCGGCGACACCGGTCGCGCAGCGCTCGCGGCTTTTGCGCACGGTGGCGCGCCTGATCGAGCGCGACAAGGACCGGCTCGCGCGCGCCGAGGCCATCGACGGCGGCAAGCCCATCGCGCTGGCCGCGGGCGTCGAGGTGCCCCGCGCGGCGCAGAACTTCGAGTTCTTCGCCGACGCGATCACCCAATGGAACAGCGAGGCGCATCCCACCGACGGCGTGGCGCTGAACTACACGCTGCGGCAGCCGCTCGGAGCGGTGGCCTGCATCTCACCCTGGAACCTGCCCCTGTACCTGCTCACCTGGAAGGTGGCGCCCGCGCTCGCCGCCGGGAACTGCGTGGTGGCGAAGCCGAGCGAGGTGACGCCGATGACGGCCCATCTTTTGGGCGAGCTGTGCAGCGAGGCCGGGTTGCCGCCAGGGGTGCTCAACATCGTGCAGGGGCTGGGGCCGCGCGCGGGCAGCGCGCTGGTGGCGCATCCCGAGATCCGGGCGGTGAGCTTCACCGGGTCGACGCGCGTGGGCCGCGAGATCGCCGGCCAGACCGCGCAGAGGTTCGTCAAGGCGTCGCTGGAGATGGGCGGCAAGAACCCCAACCTGATCTTCGCCGACGCGGACCTTCCCGAAGCGGTGGCGCAGACCGCGCGCGCGGCCTTCCAGAACCAGGGGCAGATCTGCCTGTGCGGATCGCGCATCCTGGTCGAGCGGCGGGCGTACGAGGAGGTCAAGGAGCGCCTGGTCGCGCAGGCGCGCGCCTTGCGCATCGGGGATCCGCTGGACCCGGCGACCGAGCAGGGATCGCTCGTCTCGCGGCAGCACTTCGAGAAGGTGATGGGTTGCCTGGAGCTGGCGCGGCAGGAGGGCGGCCGCGTCCTCTGCGGTGGAAAGCGGGCGCGCGTCGAGGGACGCTGCCGCGACGGCTGGTTCGTGGAGCCGACGATCATCGAGGGGCTCGGACCTTCCTGCCGGACCAACCAGGAGGAGATCTTCGGACCCGTCGCCACTCTCCAGCCGTTCGACGAGGTGGACGAGGCGGTGCAGCTCGCGAACTCCACCCGCTATGGCCTTTCCGCATCGCTGTGGACCAGGGACCTCTCGCGCGCTCACCGGGTGGCCGCCCGCCTGCAGTCGGGGATCGTCTGGGTGAACTGCTGGATGTTCCGCGACCTGCGCACGCCGTTCGGGGGCGTGAAGGAATCCGGGGTGGGCCGCGAGGGCGGGTTCGAGGCCTTGCGCTTCTTCAGCGAGCCGAAGAACGTGTGCGTGAAGCTATGAGCGACCGCATCGAGTCGCAGCGCGCGCCCGAGCCGGTGGGGGCATATCCGCACGCGCGCCGGGTCGGGAAGCTCCTCTTCCTCTCCGGGATCGGGCCGCGCGTGCGCGGCTCGCGGGAGATTCCCGGGGTCAAGCTGCGCGCCGACGGGAGCGTCGAGAGCTACGACATCGAGGCGCAGTGCCAATCGGTGTTCGCGAACGTCCGGGCGGTGCTCGAGGAGGCCGGTTCGAGCTGGGATCGGCTGGTCGACGTGACGGTGTTCCTGACCGACCTTCGCCGCGACTTCGCCGCCTACAACCGGCTGTGGGCCGAGCACTTCAAGGAGGCGCAGCCTTGCCGCACGACGGTCGAGGTGACCGCGCTCCCGACGCCCATCGCCATCGAGCTGAAGTGCATCGCCACCGTGGAGTGAGCCATGCCGGACATGAAGCCGCTCAACTTCAAGCGCTGGATCGACGAGCACCGCCACCTCCTCAAGCCGCCGGTCGGCAACGCGCAGATCTGGGAGGGCGACCGCGATTTCATGGTCACCGTGGTGGGCGGGCCGAACTCGCGCAGCGACTACCACATCGACGAGGGCGAGGAGTTCTTCTACCAGGTGGAAGGCGACATTGCTCTGCGCGTGCTCGAGCACGGCAAGCCGCGCGACATCCCCATCCGCGAAGGGGAGATCTTCCTCCTGCCGCCGCGGATCCCGCACTCGCCGCAGCGGCCGCCGAACACGGTGGGGCTGGTGCTCGAGCGGCGCCGCCTTCCCCAGGAGCTGGACACCTTCCTCTGGGTCTGCGACCGCTGCGGGCACGAGCTGTACCGGGAGTCGTTCCACTTGACCGACATCGTGAAGCAGCTCCCACCCATCTTCGCGCGGTACTGGGGCGACCCGAAGAACACGACTTGCGAGAAATGCGGCCACCGGCATGAGAAGCGTTGACGTCCACACGCACGTGTCCCCCCCGGAGCTGCCGCGCTGGAGCGAGCGCTTCGGGTACGGCGGATTCGTCGGGCTCGAGCAGCTCGGCGCGTGCAAGGGGCGGATGGTGCGGGACGACGGCACGCCGTTCCGCGAGGTGACGAGCAACCTGTGGGATCCCGCGGTCCGGCTCCACGAGTGCGACGAGGCGGACGTCGGCGTGCAGGTTCTTTCAACGGTGCCGGTCCTGTTCTCCTACTGGGTACGAGAGCCGCGGCACGCGCTGGAGGTGGCCCGGTTCCTCAACGACCACGTAGCCTCGCTGTGCGCGGCCCACCCGCGTCGGTTCGTCGGCCTGGGGACGCTGCCGCTCCAGGCGCCGGACCTCGCGGCGCGCGAGCTGATCCGCTGCGTGCGCGACCTCGGCCTCGCCGGCGTGCAGATCGGCTCGCACGTGGGCGACTGGAACCTCGATCGGCCCGAGCTGTTCCCCGTTCTCGCCCAGGCGGAGGAGCTGGGCGCGGCAGTGTTCGTGCACCCGTGGGACATGATGGGGCAGGAGCGCATGCAGAAGTACTGGCTGCCGTGGCTGGTCGGCATGCCGGCGGAGGTGTCGCAGGCGATCTGCTCGATGATCTTCGGCGGCGTCTTCGAGCGGTTGCCCGCGCTGCGCGTGTGCTTCGCGCATGGCGGCGGAGCGTTCCCGGGCACGCTGGGCCGCATCCAACATGGTTTCGAGTGCAGCCCGGAGCTGGTGGCGGTGGACAATCCACATCCGCCGTCGAGGTACCTGGGACGGTTCTGGGTCGATTCGCTGGTGCACGATGCTCGCGCATTGCGATTCGTGCTCGACACCTTCGGGCCCCGCCGCGTGGCGCTGGGCAGCGACTATCCCTTCCCGCTCGGCGAGGAGCGGCCGGGCGCGCTGATCCGCTCGCTGGAGCTCGACTCGCGCACGAGGGAGGCGTTGCTCGCCGCCAACGCGCTGGAGTGGCTGGGCCGGGAGGCCAAGGAGCTGGATCTCGCATGACGGAATTCCGCGACGACGCGGCCTGGGCGCGCGCGCAGGACGCCGCCGATCCGCTGGCCCGGTTCCGCGACGAGTTCGTCTTCCCGGAAGGGGTCGAGCTGTACTTCGCGGGGCACTCGCTGGGCCTCATGCCTCGGCGCGCGCGGGAGCACGTGCTGGCGGAGCTGGACGCCTGGGGCCGGCGCGCGGTCGAGGGCCACCACCAGGGCGAGCGCCCCTGGCTGCCCTACCATGAGCTGCTCGCTGCGCCGATCGCGCGCCTGACCGGCGCGAGGCCGCACGAAGTGGTGGTGATGAATTCGCTGACGGTCAACCTGCACCTCCTGCTGGTCTCCTTCTACCGGCCGACCCAGCGCCGGCACCGCATCGTGGTCGAGCAGGGCGCCTTCCCGTCCGACCGCTACGCGCTCGCCTCGCAGGCGCGGTTCCATGGCTTCCCGGACGCGCTTGTCGAAGTGCCGAAGGGCGAGGACCCGGCGCGCCATCTGGACGACTCGACTGCATTGCTGCTGCTCGGGTCGCCGAACTTCGTCAGCGGCGAGGCGTTCGACATCGCGGAGTTGACCCGGGCGGCCCACGAGCGCGGATGCGTCGCCGGCTTCGACCTCGCGCACGGCATCGGCAACCTGGAGCTCGCTCTGCACGATTGGGGCGCTGACTTCGCCGTCTGGTGCAACTACAAGTACCTGAACGCGGGTCCGGGCGGGCTCGGCGGCGCCTTCGTGCACGAGCGGCACGCCGCAGCCGACCTGCCGCGATTCGCGGGCTGGTGGGGCCACGACAAGGAGTCGCGGTTCTCCATGCCAGGCGAGTTCCGCCCCATCGGCGGCGCGGAAGGCTGGCAGCTCTCCAATCCCCCCATCCTGCAGCTCGCCGCGCTGCGGGCATCGCTCGAGCTGTTCGACGCGGCGGGCATCCACGCGCTGCGCGAGAAGAGCGTCCGGCTGACCGCCTATCTCGAATGGCTCCTGCGCGGCTCGGCCGAAGTGCTCACGCCGGCCGATCCCGAGCGGCGCGGAGCCATGCTCACCTTGCGGGTGCGGCGCGACGCGGCGCGCCTTCTGGCAGCCTTGCGCGCGCGCGGCGCCGTCTGCGACGCCCGCCCTCCGGACGTGCTGCGCATCTCCGCCCCGCCGCTGTATACGCGCTTCGCCGACATCCAACGCCTCGCGACGCTCCTGCGCGAAGAGCTGCGGCGTGCCTGAGCCGCTCGCGGTCATCGGCGCTGGACCGGTGGGGTCGCTCCTCGCGCTGTTCCTCGCCCGGCGCGGCCATGAGATTCGGGTCTTCGAGCGCCGGCCGGACATGCGGCGGGTGGAGATCGGCGCTGGGCGGTCGATCAACCTGGCGGTCTCCACGCGCGGGCTGTACGCGCTCCACCAGGTGGGCCTCGACGACGAGGTCCTGCGGCAAGCGATCCCGATGCGGGGCCGGATGGTGCACGGTGCCTCCGGAGAGGGGCGCTTCCTCCGGTACGGCCGCGACGACAGCGAGTTCATCAACGCGATGTCGCGCGGCCAGTTGAACCAGCTGCTCATGACGGAGGCGGAGCGCACCGGCCGCGTGCGCATCGAGTTCCAGCAGCGGCTGGTCGGGTACGAGCAGGGCCGCGCCAGGCTGCGGGACGAGCGCACCGGGGAAGAGCGCGAGATCGAAGCGCCCGTGGTGCTCGGCTCGGACGGCAGCGCGTCGGCCTTGCGAAAGGCGCTCCGGCTCTCCGTCGAGGAGAGCTTCCTCGACTTCGGCTACAAGGAGCTGACCATCCCTCCCGCGCCGGGCGGCGGCTTCTCGCTGGAGAAGAACGCGCTGCACATCTGGCCGCGCAAGAACTTCATGCTCATCGCCCTGCCCAACCTGGACGGCAGCTTCACCTGCACGCTCTTCCTGCCCTTCGAGGGGGAAGCCTCCTTCGCGGCCGTCGAGGCGAAGCCTTCGGCCGAGCGGTTCTTCGCGGAGACGTTTCCGGATGCGCTGGCGCTGATCCCGCGCCTGGGTGAGGCGCTCGAGGAGGCGCCGCTGGGGCGGATGGCGACGGTGAGGTGCTCGCCGTGGTCGCGCGGCGCGGCGGTGCTCGTCGGAGACGCCGCGCACGCGATCGTCCCCTTCTTCGGCCAGGGGATGAACGCGGGATTCGAGGACTGCACCGTGCTGATGGACATCCTCGATCGCGAGCCGGACTGGGCCCGCGCCTTCGCGGAGCTGTCGGCGACGCGCAAGCCGGACGCCGACGCCATCGCCGATCTCGCCGTGGAGAACTTCGTCGAGATGCGCGACAAGGTAGCGGACCCCGAGTTCGTCCTCTGGAAGGAGGTGGAGGCCGAGCTGTCCCGCCGCTTCCCCGGCGAGTACCTCTCCCGCTACCAACTGGTCACCTTCACCCGCATCCCCTACCGCATCGCCCAGGAGGCCGGCCGCCTGCAGACCTCCCTCCTCGGCGAATTGACCCGCACCGCCCGCTCCCCCTCCGAAGTCGACTACTCCCTCGCGCACTCCCTCATCCAGGACCGCCTCGTCCCACTTCTCCGGCCCTACGGACTGGCCGCGAGGATGGGCTAACAGCGTTTCACGCGAAGCGCGGAAGGGACGGAAGCGTGGAAGATTCGATTTTTCAGTGCAGGCACCATCTGTGAGGAAATTCGTACCCAACAGACTTCCGCGCTTTCCTATCTTCCGCGCTTCGCGTGAAACGTTTCTAGGCTCAACCGCGGAGCTCGGTGCGGACGGACCAGAGATCGGGGAAGAAGGTCAGATCGACGAGCTGTTTCAGGTAGTCGTAGCCGG
>DATFUN010000078.1:0-2866 GCA_035260805.1 Myxococcales bacterium
CGGTCGTGCGTGCGCAGCCGGGGAGGGTTCTCGTTGGCCTGCGCCGCCCAGGCCTGCGCGGGGCGCGAGCCTGCGAGCTGCCCCAGCTCCAGGAGCTGCGCCGTGGCCCACCCTGCGCCCTCGCGCTCGATGGCATCGCGCAGCGCGCGGTCGGCGGCGAAGAGGTTCGCTTCCAGCGGCGGAGGCTGGTTCAGCACCTCGTGGGTGGCCATGCGCCCGAGTGTATCGCGATCTACACGGCGGGTTTCGGCGCCCGGCTGGGGAGCTTCTCCTCCAGCTCGTCGATGTTCCTGGGCCAGTCCGACTTGAGCAGCCGGGACAAGGAGCGATCGGAGAGGATGCGCCCCTCGGTCTGGCACCGCGGACAGTAGTTGGTCTCGTTGTCGGCGTAGGCGATGCGCTGCACGGCGGTGCCGCACACGGGGCACGGTTTCCGGTATCGGCCGTGGACGGCCATTCCTTCGCGGAAGGCGGTGACCTTCTCGGGGAAGCCGGCCTTCGCCTCGGCGCGGAGGCGGTCGATCCATTCGCGCATGACGTCCTGGGTGGCGCGGTGCAGGCGCGCGATCTCCTCATCGGAAAGCTTGTGCGTCGTCTGCACGGGCGAGAGCCGCGCGCGGTGCAGGATCTCGTCCGAGTAGGCGTTCCCGATCCCGCTGAAGAGCCGGGGGTCGGTCAGCGAACGCTTGAGCGTGTGGTTCTCGCGCAGCAGCGCCTCGCGGAAGGCAGCGAGCGGCGCATCGAGCACCTCCATCCCGCCGCGGTCCATCGCGCGCACCGCCTCCGCGCCGCGCACGAAGTGCAAGGAAGCGCGCTTCTTCGTGGCCGCCTCGGTGAGGACCAGCGTGCCGTACGGGAAGTCGATGGCGGCGAGCCCCACCTTGCCGGGCACCTTGGCTCCCCGGTCCAGCCACTTGAGGCGGCCGGCGATCATGAGATGCAGGACGAGGAACAGGTCGCCTTCCAGCTCGAGCGCGATGCGCTTGCCGATGCGGTGGATGCGCACCACCTGCTTGCCGGTCGCCTCGGAGATGGGCGGATCGAAGGTGCGCAGCACGAACGGCGAGGCGAGGCGCACCGCCTGGATCGGCTGGCGCAAGACGCGGGCCTCGAGCGCCTCGATGTACGCGGTGATGTCCGGCAGCTCAGGCACGCAGCTCGACCAGCTCGAAGACGTAGCCGTCGGGGTCCTCGAAATCGCGCGACCGGCCGCCGGGGATGTCCTGGGCGGCGCCGAGGGGGCGTGCACCGTTGCGCTCGACCAGCGCGCCCATCTCCTCCAGGGAGCTCACGCGGATGCCGAGCACCGGACCGCCCCGGTCGTAGCCGCGCCGCTCGAGGGCGGGTGGGTGGAAGACGGCGTGCAATGCGAGGTGGACTCCGGCGCGGAGCTCCAGCTCGACCCAGGTGGGCGTAGCGGACCGCTCCGTCAGGCCGATGACGTCGCGCCAGAACCGGCGCGATTGTTCGACGTCGGGCACTTGCAGCGTCACCCAAGTGAGCTCGTTCACGGGGCGGCAATGTAGCTTGAACCGGGCTGTGGTTGAATTGGTACCGGCGCTCATGGCATCGGAGAGCCCCATGAAGGTGGTCATCGGCGGGGCGAACGGGCTGATCGGGTCGGAGCTTGCGCGCGCGCTGCGGGCGCGTGGGGACGAGGTGGTGGCGCTGGTGCGCAAGCCGCGCGCCGCGGGCGACGTGATGTGGGACGGGCGCAGCCTGCCGCCTGGAGCGCTGGAGCGGGCGGACGCGGCGGTGAACCTCTCGGGGGCCAACATCGGCGCCCGGCGGTGGAGCGAGGAGTGGAAGAGGGAGATCGTCGACAGCCGGGTGGAGTCGACCCGGGCGTTCGTGGACGCGACGCGCGGGTCCCGGACCCAGCCGCGGGTGTTCGTCAACGCGAGCGCCGTGGGAGCGTACGGCGGGAGGGGCGACGAGGAGCTGACCGAGGAGTCGACGCGCGGCGCCGATTTCCTCGCCGGCGTCTGCAAGGAGAGCGAGATCCAGGCGCTCCAGGCGGACGCCCTGGGGGTGCGGACGGTGCTGCTGCGCACGGGCGTCGTGCTGGCGCGGCAAGGCGGGGCGCTCAAGCAGATGCTGCCGCCCTTCAAGGCGTTCGTGGGCGGGCCGATCGGCAACGGGAAGCAGTGGTTCCCGTGGATCCACCTCGCCGACGAGGTGGGGCTCATTCTCTGGGCGCTCGAAGGCAGCGTGCGCGGCGCGCTGAACGCGGTGGCCCCCAACCCCGTGCGCATGAAGGACTTCGCGCGGGCGCTGGGCGGCGCGCTGCACCGGCCGGCGCTCTTCGCGGTGCCGGCCTTGGTGCTCCGGCTCGGCCTGGGCGAGATGGCCGAGGTGCTGCTGGAAGGGCAGCGGGCAGTGCCGCGCAAGGCGCTGGACGGAGGGTACCGGTTCCGCTTTCCGGAGCTCCAGGGCGCGCTCGCGGACCTGCTCGGCGCGCCCGCTCGAACGGCTTGACGGGGCTGCGTGGCATGGTGTTCCTACGCCATGCCTGCGGACTTCACGCACCTGCACCTGCACACTCTCTACAGCCTGCTCGACGGGGCCATCCGGCTGCCCGACCTGATGGAGTCGTGCGCCCGGACGGGCATGAAGTCCGTAGCGGTCACCGACCACGGCAACATGTTCGGGGTGGTGAACTTCTACCAGGAGGCGAAGAAGGCGGGGGTGAAGCCGATCATCGGCTTCGAGGCGTATGTCGCCGGCGAGAAGGGGATGGGCGACAAGAGCCAGCGCATCGGGAACCACCTGGTGCTCCTGGCCATGAACGAGGCGGGCTACCGGAACCTCCGGTACCTGAGCAGCAAGGCCTTCACCGAGGGCTTCTATTACGACCCGCGCGTCG
>DATFUN010000079.1:0-7484 GCA_035260805.1 Myxococcales bacterium
AGGGCGTGCTCGATCTGCTCCTGCGCGGAGAGCTGTGGCCCGGCTTCCGGGTCCTGCTCGGCAGCGGCCCCGGCGGCGGCCTGCGGAGCGTCGGCGGCGAGCGGCGCAGTGGCCTCCTTGCGCGCCTCCCGCGCACAGGCGGCGGCCAGCACGGCGCTGGCGATCCAGGGAATCCCGTGACGCACGCGCCCTCCCACGTGCAAGGACACGCCTAGCACAGCACAGGTGAAGGGCAGATTCTGTTTCACCGCCGCAACATCCGCCGGGCGCGCTGCACCACGGCGGAAGCTTCAGGCACGTCGAGCGCGAGCGCCAGCAGGAGGTAGACGGCGCCGAAACAGCCGAACACGGCAGCCGCCTTCGCCACCGCAGCCAGCCGGGTGGCGGGAAGACCGGCGAGGAGGAACCGCACACCGATGCCCGCGGCGCCTGCGACGGCGGCCGCCGCCCACAACCGGACCAGCAGCCCCGCCGGCACGCCGACCTTCCCCACCCGCCGCGCAATGCCGCGCCGGAGCAGGGCGAACTCCACCCAGCCGGCGACGCCCGCCGAGGCGGTCAGCCCGACGGCGCCGAGCTTCGGATCGAGGTGCAGCGCCCGCGGCAGCCACAGGCCGCAGACGACGCCGAGCGCCGCGGTCAACAGCACGCGCAAGGAGGCGTACTTGAGAGGCGTGCGCGTGTCGCGCAGGGCATAGAAGGTGCTCGAGTAGAGCCGCGCGAGGGTTGCGGCCAATAGCCCGACGGTGGAACCCGCCAGGATCAGCCACACGTCGCGCACGTCCTGCGGGCTGAAACGCCCTCCCCGGAACAGCGCCGCCACGGCAACGTCCCCGAAGGCGAGGAACGCCACCACGCTCGGCACCACCGGAAAGGCGATGGCGCGCAGCCCGGAAGCGAGCTGCTCGCGCAGCTTCTCCCCCGTGCCCTGTGCCACGGACATGGAGGGGAGCGCGGCCGCCGAGATCGACATGCCGAAGAGCGACACCGGGAGCGTGTACAGCGTCTGCGCATAGGCGAGCGCCGCCACCATCCCGCTGGGCAGCCAGGAGGCGATCACGTTGTCGATGTAAGCCGAGAGCTGCACGACGCCGCGGCCGGCGACGACCGGCAGGAAGCTGCGCACCACTTCCCGGACGTGCGCGCTCGCGCGTCCCAAGGAGAGCCGCAGGCGGCCGCCGAGGAGGGCCAGCACGGCGGGCACCTGCACCAATACCTGGAGGAGAGCGCCGGCGACCGCGCCCCAGGCGGTGACCACCGCCAGATCCGCGGGACCCAAGCGCCAGCCCCGGCCGCCGAGGATCAGCGCGGCGACCTGCGCGGCGCTCCACACCACCGGGGCGGCGTAGCTCAGGAAGAACCTGTGGTGGCTGTTCAGCACGCCGAGGCAGAACGCGCTCAGCACCAGGAGCGCAGTGCCTGGGAAGAAGATGCGGACCAGCAGGATGGTCAATTCGCGCTTCTCCCCGGTGAACCCGGGAGCGATGGCGTCGATGAGCCAGGGCGTGGCGAGCACGCCCAGCAGGGTGAACACCGCGGTGACGAGCGAGAGCAACCCCGCCACCGCGCCCGCCACCGTGCGCGCCTCGCCTTCCCGGCCCTCCGCGCGCAGCGACGCGTAGACCGGGATGAAGGACGCGCTCAGCACTCCCTCGCCGAGGAGGTTCTGCAGGAAGTTGGGAATCTTGAAAGCTGCGTTGTAGGCGTCCGCCGCGTCGGAGGTCCCGAGGAAGTGGCCGAAGACGCTCTGCCGGACGAGCCCGGCCAGGCGGCTGAGGAGGATCCCTGCCGCCACCAGCGCCGCCCCACCAGCGCGCCGAGACCCCTGCGCGGGCGCCGCTGGAGTCGCCGCTACCGGCGGCGCGGTCTGCTGGCTCACGCACCGAGGATAGACCAAAAGCTGCTTTGAAGGCGGGTCCGTCAGCCGATGGGAGAGCACTTCACCGGGGCGCTGGACGCGCTGTTGTTCTCGAAGTGGCAGTCGCCGACCTTCTGGTTCGGGTCGACCACCGCGCGCACCGGCGCCGTTGCGTTCTGCGGCGGCGCGGACCACGGCACGGCGACCTTCTCGCTGCCGCCGGGCTGCAACGTGGTCTTGGTGACGCCGCTGCCGATGAGGACGCTGCCGCCGGCGAGGTCCGCGAAGAAATCCACCTGCACGCCGGGCCGCGCCGGGATCGCGCCACCGTTGTAGACCGTGGCGCTCACCGAGGCCCCGCCGCTCATGCAGTTGGTGAGGTCGGCGTCCACTTGGCAGACGGAGAGGTCGGGCGAGCTGAACACGCCCTGCCCCTGCACGTTCTGCCGGTAGCTGTTCGACTGGCCGGGGTCCCACGAGTTCGGCTCGGGGAAGGGCAGCGTGCCGTCCAGGTTCACGTTGGTCACGTGGTAGGCATGCTGGTTCCAGACGCTGCGGGTGTTGACCCACTTGTCGCTGGGCGAGCGCAGCGCCTTGAGCCCGAGGTACGGAGAGCCGGAAATCTCCCCGTTGCCCCCGCCTGGCCAGTCGCACGTGTAGTTGCAGATGTTGCTGTTGGGGACCAGCACCTTGGCGCGGCCGCTGCCGTCGATGTCCGCCACGATCGGCGTCTCGTACGCCGTGCAGCTCGCGTTCTTCTCCTTGACCAGCGTAGCGCCCGTCTTGCCGTCGTAGACGTGGAACCAGCACTGGTCGCTGTAGACGACGTTCGCGTTCCCTTTCCCTTCGAAATCGAAGACCGAGCTGCCCGTCGCCGAGGAGCAGTCGAACGTCTGCGACTGCCAGATGAACCCCTTGCCGGGTTTCCAAACCACGTAAGCGCCCTGGGCCGCGATGCCGACTTCAGGCAAGCCGTCACCGTCGAAGTCGGCGATGGTCGGCGCGCCACCCATGTTGGCCTCCTTCTGGCAGTCCGGGTGCGTGCTGGCCGGCAGCGGCAGCGGGTTCAGCAGGATCCCACCCGTCCAGTCCTGGATGCGCAGGAAACCGTGGCTGACGACCACGATCTGGGGGTGCTTGTCGTCGGGCTTGATCCCCATCGGCAAGCCGTAGCCGGCGAAGTTCGCCAAGGCAGGGAACCCATCCGGGCAGAAGTCCTCGAATCCGCCCGGACAGAGGCAGACCTGCTGGCCGGTGGTGCTGCTCTTCGTGCTGCCATACGGGCAGTTCGGCGGCTTGTTCGAGATGCGCACGCCGACGCCGAAGAGAGCGCGGCACGTGTATCCGGTCGGCGAGGTGGCGTCCTTCTCGAGCTTGTAGACGTTGTTCCCGGTGACGATCTCGGGCACTCCGTCGAGATCGATGTCGGCGATGGCGCTGAGGGTGCCGACGCCGTTGCCGCTGACCTGATCGCCGCCCCCGGGAGCGAGCGTCTGGGGGCAGAGCGTCCGGCCCGTCGCGGCATCGTACACGCCGTTCCCCACCACCACTTGCGCGCTCTTCGAGCCGGGCAAGAGCCGCGCGATGGAGGGACCGCCCCACCACACCGAGGGCGCGGGTTCGCCGGTCTGCGGGTTGCCGCGGTTGAGCCACAGGAAGTCGCCCTTCTCGTCAAACGCGATCAGCCCGCCGTGTTGGTGGGAGAATTTGTTCATGTCGGGTTTGTTGAAGCGACACGAGGGCGGTCCAGTGAAGCAGTCCGTCGGATCCCACCCACCCGTCACGAAGCAGACGTGTCCATCCCCTTTGCAGTCGCCGGCGGCGATGGACGCGTTGCCGTCCACCGCGCCGATCACGTTGATGGCGTTCCAGAAGTCCTTCGGCGCGCTCCAGATCGGCGTGCCGTCCGAGCCGCGGATGGCGCGCATCACCCCGCGGGCTTCCAGGGTCCCCCCGCTGCCCTCGAGAGGGAACGAATTGAAGACTACGGCCGGCTCGATGTCGCCCGGGTGCAGGCGCATGACGACCGGAGTGGACATCACCTCGTTGAAATCGGGGTACTCGATGTTGCGCAGTGCGCCGCCGTTCTTCGGATCGTCGGGCCCCAGCGGCGAGGCGAACGGCCACCACCAGGCGTGCTCGGGCGGCTCGAAGGCGCCGTGCGGGACGAAGATGCAGGCCGGGTCGGCGGGCTTGCATTGCGGCACCGCGGGCAGGCACTTCCCGTTGGCGCAGAAGAAGTTCGCCGGGCAGGTGACGTTGTCGCACTGACTGGCCACCGGCGCCACCGCGGGGATGCTGCAGGTCCCGTCCGCCTGGCAGATGCTGCCGCCCCCGCCGCAGTCGGAGTCGCGCTGGCAGGGTGCCCGCCCCGCCACGCTGCAGTTCCCACCCGGGCAGCTCGGGTCTTTCCCGTTTCCGCATCCGGCCAGCGCTGCCGCGATGAGCAGCCCGAGGATCCCCCTCGCCATCCCGCACCCTCCGCCCGCCCGTCTGGCCGGCGCACAAGAGGTGGGGATGGGCAGCCCGGGCGGCAACCGCCCGTCCGCACCCGCCCGTCGTGCAGCGGACATCCCGCCCGCGGTCGGAGTCCGCAGGAAAAACCCTTCACGCGAGCTGGTCCGTCATCTATGAGGGGCGCCATGCGCTCCCGTCATGCGGCACTGGCCCTGTCCCTCGTCGCTACCACCGCCGCCGCCGCGGCCGAGCCCCCGCGCAAGCAGGTCCCCCTCCGCGACGCGCTGCAGCTTGCGGCCAGGGAAGGGCCCGACGTGGCCGCTGCGCGCGCGCAGGCGGCGATCACGCGCGTCGGGGTGGAGCGCGCCTCTACCGCCTGGAAGCCCGACTTGAGCGCGACGGGCACCTACGATCACACCAGCACGCCGCAGGTGGTCGATCTAAGCCGGCTCGGCTTGATCGGCGCCCCCACGTTGACCATCGTGGGGCCGAACTCGCGCTACGGGACGCTGCAGCTGATCCAACCGCTGCTGACGCCCCAGGGCCTCTTCCTGCCCGGCATCGCGAGCAGCTTCGCCGAGGCCGCGGACCGCGGCGCGGACGAGGCGCGCGAGCAGGTCCTGCTCAGCGTGGCGCGGACCTACCTGACGCTGCAGGGGATCGACGGCCTGCTCGCGGCCGCGCGCGACGCCGAGAAGGTGGCCCTGCGGCGCGAGCAGGACGCCAGGGCGCAGATCGCCGCCGGGACGGCGGTGGAGATCAACCTGCTCCGGGCGCAGAGCGACACCGCGTCGGCGCGGGCGCAGATCGCCAGCCTCATCGGGCAGCGCGAGTCCTTGCTTCCGGTGCTGGAAGCGCTGGTGGGCGAGCCGGTCGCGCCGCTGCCGCTGGGGCAGGGCGGCGACCAGGCGCTCGGACAACCCGCCGACGAAGGCGGTCAGCCGTGGGAGCGCACCTTCACCGTTCGCAGCGCAATCGCGCAGGTGGCCGGAGCCGACAAGTCGGTGACGTATGACAATTTTCTCTGGCTTCCGACCGTCGCCGGCGTGGCGAGGGGCAACTACAACTCCAACAAAGGTTTTGCGGGGACGAACACCACCTACGATCTGATCGTCAACGTCAGTCTCCCTCTCTACGACCGGGGCGTGCGCTACGCGCAGAAGCACGAGGACCAGGCGAGGCTGCAGCAGGCGGTCGCCAGCCTCGCCTCCACGCGCGCCCGGGCCAGGGCGACCTGGCAAGGCGCGCGCGCCAATCTGATGGCCTCGCAGGCGGTGCTGGAGCAGGCCGACGCGCAAGCGCGGGTAGCCAAGCGCGCGCAGGAGCAGATCGACGTGTCGGCCCGCGCGGGCGTGGCGACCTCGCTGGACCTGCAGGTCGCCGACCAGAACCTGTTCCAGGCGCAGAGCGCCGCCGCGCAGGCGCGGGCGAACGTCGACATCCGCCGCGCCGAAGTCGCGGCCGCGGAGGGCCGGTTGTACAGCGATCTGGCGAAGTAATCCCTGCTAGAACACCGCGCCGTGAACGCGTTCCGGTTTACTCCTCGCTCCGGCGGCGGCCCCTTCGCCGTGCTGCGGCACCCGGCGTTCCGGTGGATCTGGCTGGGCTCGTTGGCCAGCAACGTCGGCAACTGGATGGAGACGGTCGCGCAGGCGTGGCTCGTCCAGCGGCAGACCCAGTCGCCTTTCCTGGTCGAGCTGCTCGCGGCGGCCGAGTTCATTCCGGTGGCCGTGCTCGCCCTGCCCGCCGGCGCGCTGGCCGACCGATACGACCGTCGCAAGCTGCTGCTCATCGGCCAGACCGCGATGATGGTCATGGCGGCCGTGCTGGCGCTGCTCACGCACCTGGGCTACGCGACTCCGGCGGTGATCATCGCCCTCGCCTTCCTGGAAGGAGCGGCGTGGGCGTCGGTGATGCCCGCCTGGCAGGCGCTGGTCCCCGCGCTGGTCCCGCGAGAGGAGCTGCCTTCGGCGATCGCGTTGAACTCCGCCCAGTTCAACGCCGCGCGCCTCCTGGGCCCCATGGTCGCCGGCGCCCTGCTCACCGCCGCCGGCGCGGCCGCGGTCTTCGACATCAACGTGCTGAGCTTCCTCGGCATCGTGGTGGTGCTCGGGCTGGTCCGCGTGCCGGCGCGGCCGTTGCGCGACGCGCCGACGCGGGCGGGCGTCCTGCAGAAGCAGGGCGGCGTCCGCGAGGCGGTCTCGTGGGCGCTGCGCCAACCGGGGCCGCGGCGCATCCTGCTCGGGCTGTTCATGTTCGCGCTGCTCACCGCGCCGGTGCAGGGGCTGTTGCCGGTCTACGCCGACGAGCTGCTGCACGTCGGGGCGCAAGGGTATGGCGCGCTGCTTTCTTGCCTGGGCGCGGGTGCCATCGCCGGAGCGCTGACGCTCGCCCGGCTCCCGGCAACGTACCCGCGGCACCACCTGATCCCGCTCTCGATGCTCGGCTTCGCGCTCTCCGCGGTGTTGTACGCGAGCTCGAACAGCCTCGCGCTGTCGGGCGTCGCGCTGGCGATCGGCGGCGTCTTCTGGGTTTGGTCGCTCGCCTCCTCGAACACCGCGATGCAGCTCCTGGTGCCCGACCAGCTTCGCGGGCGCGCCATGAGCGTGCTCGCGCTGGCGAATACGGGCGCGCTCCCGCTCGGGCACCTGCTCGGCGGCACGCTGGCGCACTGGTACGGCGCGCGCGTCGCCACGCTGCTCGCCTCGGCCGGCCTGGCCTGCTTTGCCCTGTGGTCGGTCTGGGCGCGCGAGCCCGGGATCGACGCGATGGAAGGACCCTTCCCTCCCCGGCCGCCGGGCTTGCGCGCCGCGATCTGGGAAGCGTTCACCGCCGCCTCCCATCGGGCGCAGGAAGTGGACGCGAGCTCGCCGCGCGGCAGCGCCGAGCCGATGGAGGAATAGCCATGTTTCCGGCGCTCGTCTTCGAAGGTGCCTGCGTCCGCCTGGAGCCGCTCGCGCTCCGGCACCTCCCGGGGCTGTCGGCGGCCGCTTCCGGCCCGCGCGACACGTACGCGCTCACCTGGGTGCCGGAGGGCGAACCGGCCATGCTCCGCTACGTCGAAGAGGCGCTCGCGCTTCGCGAATCCGGAGCGGCGGTGCCCTTCGCGACCATCCAGCGCGCCACCGGCCGCGCGATCGGGTCCACGCGCTTCTTCAACTTCGAGTAC
>DATFUN010000080.1:0-3931 GCA_035260805.1 Myxococcales bacterium
CTTCTGCAACACCCGCACGGACACCGAGCTGATCGCCAACGTGCTCAATCGCAACGGGCTCGACGCGGAGATGCTCAACGGGGACCTGCCGCAGAAGGAGCGCGAGCGGGTGATGGGCAAGGTGAAGCGCGGCGAGCTCAAGTTCATGGTGGCGACCGACATCGCCGCGCGCGGGATCGACATCTCCGACCTCTCCCACGTGATCAACTACTCGCTGCCCGAGGACCCGTCGGTCTACCTGCACCGGGTGGGGCGCACCGGGCGGATCGGGAAGAAGGGCACCGCCATCAGCCTGGTCTCGGGCGCCGAGCTGGTCACGCTCACCGCGCTGGAGCGGAACTTCGGCATCCAGTTCGAGAAGCGCAGCCTGCCCACGCCCGAGCAGGCGAAGAGCCTGTGGACCGAGCTGCGGATGAAGGAGCTGCGCGACGCGATGACGGCGGGAGGCGCGTTCGAGGCGTACCTGCCGCTCACGCAGGACATGGCGGCGCGCGAGGACGGCAAGCAGCTGCTCGCGTACGCGCTGCGCTACTTCTTCACCCACCACCGGATGGAGAAGGCGCAGGCCCGCGCCGCGGGCGAGAAGCTCCTGCAGAGCCACCAGGTCGAGCAGGTGCACAAGGAGCAGAAGCGCGCGCGCGGCGGCCACGACCGCGAGCGGCGCAAGCCGCGGATGGAGCGCGCCGCCGAGTCTGCCGGCGACCGCCCGGAAAGGCCCGCCGAGACGCCCAGCGACCGCGCCGAGAAGCCGGCCGAGCCGCCCGCGACCCCGGACCGGGTCAAGCTGTACGTCTCGCTGGGCGCCGAGCAGGGCTGGGACAAGGACGGGCTCGCCGCCGCGCTGGCGGATGTCGCGGCTCAGCCCCGCGGCACCGTGCTCGCCGTCGACCTGAAGCCCCGCTACGCGTACGTGCTGGTCCAGCCCGGCAGCGAGGCGGCCTACGTGGCGGCGAACGGGAAGACGCTGCGGGAACGGCCGCTCACGGTCGAGATCGCCCGCCCGAAGAAGCGGTGATGGATCTCGCCATCCGCTGCGGCGGGCTGGTCAAGAAGTACGATCGGGTGACTGCCGTGGACGGGTTGGACCTGTCCGTGCGGCGCGGCGAGTGCTTCGGCCTGCTCGGTCCCAACGGGGCGGGGAAGACCACCACGGTCGAGGTCCTCGAGGGCTTGCTTCTGCCGACCTCCGGCGAGGTCGAGGTTCTCGGCATGCGCTGGGACAAAGACGAGCGCGCGCTCCGGCAGCGGCTGGGCATCTCCCTTCAAGAAACGCACCTGCCCGACAAGCTCACCGTCGCGGAGGTCCTGGCGCTGTTCCGCTCGTTCTACGACACGGGCCGCCCGGTGGACGAGGTGCTCGAGCTGGTCTCTCTGTCCGACAAGCGCCGCACCTGGACCGAGAAGCTGTCCGGCGGGCAGAAGCAGCGCCTGGCGGTGGCGTGCGCGCTGGTCTCCGACCCCGAGCTGCTCTTCCTGGACGAGCCGACCACCGGCCTCGACCCGCAGTCGCGGCGGCAATTGTGGGACGTGGTGCTCGGCTTCAAATCGCGCGGCCGCAGCGTCCTCTTGACCACCCACTACATGGACGAGGCGGAGCGCCTGTGCGACCGCGTGGCGGTGGTCGACCGGGGCAAGGTGATCGCGTTGGGCACCCCGGCCGAGCTGATCGCCTCGCTCGAGGACGTGTTCGTCAACCTGACCGGAAGGCAGCTCCGCGAATGAGGACCGATCCGCTCTGGCAGCTCACGCTGGCCCGCCTGCGCATGTTCTTCCGCGAGCCCAGCGCGGTGTTCTGGACGTTCGGGTTCCCGCTCGCGCTCTCGCTGGCGCTCGGCGTCGCCTTCCGCAACAAGCCGCCCGATCCGATCGCCGTCGGGGTGTGGGCGGGTCCCGACGCGAGCGGAGCCGGGCGCGTCCTCGACGCGCTTCGGGCGACCCAGGGCCTCGAGGTTCGCGAATACCAAGGCCCGAGCACCCGCGACCTGAGCACGGGCAAGATCGCGCTCTTCGTCCGGCCGCGAGAGCGCATCGAATACGACTTCGACCCCACCCGGCCGGAGAGCCGGTTGGCGCGCGAGGTGGTCGATTCCGCCCTCCAGCGCGCCTCCGGGCGCGCCGACGTGCTGCCGACCGTCGACCTCCCCGTGGCGGCGAAGGGCTCGCGCTACATCGACTTCCTCATCCCCGGCCTGATCGGGATGAACATCATGTCCGGCAGCATGTGGGGCATCGGTTACGTGGTGGTGGAGATGCGCACGCGCAAGCTGCTCAAGCGGCTGATGGCGACGCCGATGAGCCGCGCCCAGTTCCTCTGGTCGTTCGTCCTCATGCGCGCCGCCTTCTTCTTCCTGGAGCTGCCGCTGCTGTTGCTCTTCGGCTGGCTGGCCTTCGGCGTCGGCGTCGCCGGGTCGTTGGTCCTCCTGGTCGCGCTCTCGCTGGTCGGCGCGCTGGCGTTCGCCGGCCTGGGCCTTCTCGTCGCCGCTCGCGCGCAGAACACGCAGACCGTGAGCGGGCTCATCAACCTGGTGATGCTCCCGATGTTCATCGGGTCCGGGGTGTTCTTCTCCACGGCGCGGTTCCCGAACCTCTTCCAGCCGTTCCTGCGCGCCCTGCCGCTCACCGCGCTGAACGACTCGGTGCGCGCCGTGATGATCGAGGGCGCCGGGCCGCGCGCCGTGGCCGGGCAGGCGGGCCTCCTGGCCGCCATCGGCGCGGTGTCGTTCGCCCTCGCGCTGCGCCTGTTCCGCTGGAGGTGAAGCGGCCGCGGCCCGCGCGCCTACGACCGGGGAGCGGCCACCTTCGCCGGGTCCCGCACGCGCCGGAGCATCAAGATCGACGCCACCAGCGCCACCGTCATCAGGGTGAGCAGCGCGATCTCCAGCATCCCTTGGCGGAAACGCTCCCCGTCGGCGCCTGTCTTGTCGGCGACCGAGAACTCCGCGGTGACGACGAGGATTCGCCGGGTGGCGGCGATGAGCCCCACGATCAGGAACGGCTCGGGCAACAGCGCGTGCTCCCGGAACGACACCTGCACCGTGTAGAGCAGCTCCACCAGCATGAGGACCAGCAGGGTGCGGTCGAGGAGGCTGATCACTCCGCCCAGCGGCGCACCCTCCAGCGTGGCGTGCCACAGCCCGATCGCGCCGTTGACGAGGAGGATGGCGGCGCTCAGCGCCAGCAGCGTGCCGATCCCGATGTAGACGACGTCCTCGACCAGGGTGAAGGCGCGCGCGATGAGGGTACGCGTCTCGCCCGACTCCGGCTCGCCCGCGGGTCGCGCCACGTTCCCTCCCGTCGCTGATCAGTAATCGACCTTGCGGTCGGCGTGGTCGCGCCCGTCGAACCGCATCAAGACGCCCTTGCCGTCCACCCGGGTGACGATGGCGACCGGCCGGCGCCACATCGCCTGCAGGTGGACCAGCGTGTCCTTGGCGTAGTCGACGCGCAGGTCCACGCCGTCGTGCCGGTGGGCGAGCAAGAGCTCGCCGCGGTTCTCGAAGTTGCCGTCCACGACCTCGATGATCGGCTGGCCGAAGTTGGTGAGCTGCTGGAGCAGCTTGCGCTTCACCTTCTGGAACTCGCGGTCGAGGATCTCCCAGCGGTTCCCCTTCTCGTTGAAGCCATAGACGAACAGCTTCTGCTCGGCCGCGAACTCGGCGGTGAGGAACTCGTCGATGAAGGTGACGTCGTTGTAGTGCTTTCGCACCTCGAAGATCTTCTGTCGCCCGAGGCCCAGCTTCTTGTCCCAGGCACGGCGGGCGCGCAGGTCGTCGCAATCGTCGTATTCCTTGCCGAAGCGCCCTCGGTTCCAGCGATCCTCGATGTGGCGCCACAGCTCGATCCCCAGCTTGTACGGGTTGATCGCGCCGGGCCGCGTCCCCATCGTGCCGCTGTGATGATCGGCATAATCGATGATTTCGCTATCTTTCAA
>DATFUN010000081.1:0-3379 GCA_035260805.1 Myxococcales bacterium
TCGACATCATCGGGCCCAAGGCGGGCATGGAGCTGAAGGGCTACCGGGGCAAGGAAAAGGTCAAGGCCGACAAGGGAATCGACGAGGTCCGGCCGGAGGACTACATCGGCCTCCTCATCCCGGGCGGGTATTCGCCGGACCACTTGCGCGCCGACCAGCGCTTCGTCGAGTTCGTCAAGCGCTTCGATGCGCTGAAGCGGCCGCTCGCCGCGGTGTGCCACGGGCCGCAGCTTCTCTTGAGCGCGAGGCTGGTGCGCGGCCGCACGCTGACCGCCTGGCCAACCGTGCAGGTGGATCTCGAGCTGGCTGGCGCGAAGGTGAAGGACGAGCCGGTGGTGATCGACCAGAACTGGATCACCAGCCGCAAGCCCGACGATCTGCAGGCGTTCAGCGAGGCCTTCGTCCAGGCGCTGCGCAAGGCAGAGCGGACCACCGCGAACGGCGAGGTGCGCTCGCAGGTGTAATCTGTCTCCTCCGTGAAGGTGCACCAGGAGGAGATCGATCTGCCGGCGCGGGGGCGCGGGCTGCAGGACGTGACGGGCGACGTCCGCCGCGCCGTGGCCCGCGCCTCCGTCCGGACGGGCTTGTGCACCGTGTTCTTGCAGCACACGAGCGCGTCGCTGGTGGTCCAGGAGAACGCCGATCCCGCGGTCCTGCGCGACCTGCAGCGCTGGGCGGAGCGCATCGCGCCCGAGGACGCGAGCTACGAGCACGACACCGAAGGCCCGGACGACATGCCCGCTCACATCCGCGCGTCCTTCACTCGCACAGCGGAGACGTTGCCCGTCCGCGACGGCGAGCTGCTCCTCGGCACCTGGCAGGCGATCTACCTATGGGAGCACCGCAGAGCCCCGCACAGGCGGCAGCTGATCGTGACGGTGGTCGGGGTCTGAGCTCGCCTCAGAGTGCTGCGCGGAGGATGCCGAGCAGGTCGCCCTCCGAAAGGTCCGCGCTGGCAACCGGCCGCACCGCCTCGCGCAGGTCCTCGTCGGACAGCTTGTACGCCGCGAGGTGATTCGGGAGGCCGAGCTGCGAGACCAACCGCGCAACTCCGTCGGCGGCCGTCGGCGCATCGAGCGCCTCGGCGATGCGCTTCATGGTCTCCGGCGCTTTGGGCGCCAAGTACCGCAAGACGTGGGGGAGCATCAGGCAGGAGCTCACGCCGTGTGGGATGTCGTGCCGGGAGCCGAGGCGCTTTCCCAGGGTGTGGCTCAGGCCCTTCGCAGCGGGGCCAGGGAGCAGGTACGAGTGCCACGCGCCGAGCTGGCACTCGGTGCGCGCCACTTTGTCGGTGGGGTTGGCCTTGGTGGCGAGCAGCCCTTTGCGCAGGCGGCGCAGGCCGTCCAGCGCTGCGACGTCGGGCAGCGGGTGCTCGCCGGGAGCGAGCAGGGTCTCGACGGCGTGGTCCACGGCGCGGATCCCGGTGGTCAACCACAGGTCCAGTGGCGTCTTCACCGCCAGGTCCGCGTCGTAGAACACGGCGGCGGGACGCAGCTCGGGCGCCGCCACGCCGACCTTCTCCTTGGTGCCTTCGGCGCTGAAACCGGCGCTGCCGGCGAGCTCGGCGACCGAAAGGGTGGTCGGCACCGAAAGGTGCGGGAGCACGCGCTCGAGCTTCATGCCGCGCGCGCGCGCCGGAGCGTCCGGGAGCGTGAGGTCGAGCCCGGTGGCGAGGGAGAAGGCGACCGCCTTGGCCGCGTCGATGGGCGACCCGCCGCCCAAGGAGAGCAGAGCGTCGGCGCGCGACTCGCGCGCGGCGCGCACTGCGTCCATGACGGAGCGCGCCGGCGCGTGCTGGGCGATGTCCGCGAACCGCCCCACGAAGCGGTCGCCGAGGAGCGTCTCGACTGCGGGAGCCAGCGCCGGTTCCCCCAATGCGCTCTTCGTGGTCACCATGAAGACGCGGCGTCCGCCCAGGCGGCGCAGCTCCGAATCGAGCTTCTCGCGCAGGCACCCTGCACCCCAGTGGATCACTTCCGGGTTCGCGTAATGGAAGGTCGGCATGGCGTTTCTCGCCCCGCTCCGCGGCATGATCTACCATCATGCCCGCGTGCCCGCCCGCAAGGAGCTGATCCAGGTCGCCGGACGAGAGGTGGCCATCTCGAACCCGGACAAGGTGTTCTTCCCGCGCGCCGGCTACACCAAGCGCGACGTGGTCCAGTACTACCTGGCGGTCGCCGACGGCGCGGTCCGCGGAGTGCGCGGCCGTCCGATGGCGATGAAGCGTTTCGTCGACGGCGCCGAGGGTGAGTTCTTCTTCCAGAAACGCGCGCCGGCGCAAAGGCCGGTCTGGGTGGACACCGTCGAGCTGAGCTTTCCCTCGGGACGCACGGCGGTCGAGGTGGTGGTCAACGACGCCGCGCAGCTCGCCTGGGTCGTCAACCTCGGCTGCATCGACCTGAATCCGCATCCCGTGCGCGCCGACGACCTGGAGCATCCCGACGAGCTGCGCGTCGACCTCGATCCGATGCCGGACGTCCCCTGGCCGCAGGTGCGCGAGGTAGCGCTGCTGGCGCGCGACGTCCTGGAAGAGCACGGCTTGCGCGGGTTTCCCAAGACCTCGGGCTCGCGGGGAATGCACGTCAACGTGCGCATCGAGCGGCGCTGGACGTTCCCGCAGGTGCGCACCGCAGCCCTCGCGCTGGCGCGGGAGGTGGAGCGCCGCGCGCCGGCCATCGCGACCAGCAAGTGGTGGAAGGAGGAGCGGCACGGCGTCTTCCTCGACTACAACCAGAACGCGAAGGATCGTACCGTCGCCTCGGCGTATTCGGTGCGCCCCACTCCCGACGCGCGCGTCTCCACGCCCCTCGAGTGGAGCGAAGTGCCGGACGTCGATCCCGCGGGCTTCACCCTCGCGACCGTCCCGAAGCGATTCGCCGAGCGGGGCGATCCGGCGGCCGGGATCGACGATCAGGCCGGCTCGCTGGACGGGCTGCTCGAGCTGTCCGAGAAGCAGCGCGCCGCGGGGCAGGGAGATGCGCCCTGGCCGCCGCACTACGCGAAGCAGGAGGGCGAACCTGCCCGCGTCCAGCCCTCGCGCCGCCGCCGCTGAACGTTTTTCGCGCTGCGGTCTCCGCTAGGGTAGCCTTCCCGAGGTGGAACGGAGCTCCCGCATCCTCGCGTTCGACTGGCTGCGCGGCATCGCGGTGGTGGTCATGATCCAGACCCACGCGCTGTCGCTGCTGCGGCCCGAGCTGCGCACCGGGCTGCTCTGGACGCGGCTGCAGTGGATCGACGGACTGGTCGCTCCGGCGTTCATCTTCTCCGCGGGATTCTCCCTGGCCCTGGTGCAGGTGCGGGGCGCCGCGGCCGGAACGAGATGGCCGCGGATGCGCAAGACGCTGCGCCGGCTCGGCGAGGTGCTGCTCGTCGCCACGTT
>DATFUN010000082.1:0-5346 GCA_035260805.1 Myxococcales bacterium
CAGGCGGGCCACGGCCCGGAGCGTGAGCAGCTCCGGATCGCCCGGCCCGGCGCCCACCAGCGACACGAATCCGCGGGTCGTCATCGAAGCTCCTTCGCCGCGTAGAGGTCCTGGAGCGCGCGGAGCAAGAGCGGCCGCCGCTCACCGATGGGGAGCCCGCGCTCCTTCCACCCCGCCCGGACCCGCTCGCCCAGGTCCACCCATGCTCCGAGGTCTTCGGGCAGCACGGCTTCCAGTGCCTCGCGCAAGAGACCGGCCAGCGCGGGCGCCCGCCCGCCGGTGCTCACCGCCACCGTCGCTCCGCCCCGCCGGACCACTCCACCCAGGAACGCGGACGCGCTGGCGGCGTCGTCGACCGCGTTGACGAACAATCCGCGCTCCCCGGCGGCGGCGTTGACCGCCCGGTTCACCTCGGGCGTCGCGGCGGCGATGGCGAAGAAGGCGCCGTCGAGGTCGCTCGGCACGAACGCCCGCCGCGCCAGCGTCACGCCGGGCTGCTCCAGGCCGGCGCGGATGGAAGGCGCGACCACCGTGACGCGCGCGCCGGCGTCGAGCAGGGCAGGCAGCTTGCCAGCCGCAACCCGCCCGCCGCCCACCAGGAGCACGCGCCTTCCCTCGAGGCGCAGGAACACCGGGTAGACCTGAGCGTTCATGCGGCCCTCCGCGGAGCTGCGGTGAGGCCGCGCTCGGCGAGGAAGCCCACGATCGAGGCAAGGCTCGTCTCGGGCTCCTCGCGATCCGTCTGCAAGACGACCTCGGGCGCCGCGGGCGGCTCGTACGGATCGCTCACCCCGGTGAAGTGCGCGATCTCTCCCGCCAGCGCCTTCCGGTACAGGCCCTTCACGTCGCGCCGGACGAGCGAGTCGAGCGCAGCCTGCGCGTAGATCTCGACGAAGGGGATGCCTTCTTCTTCCGCGAGGCGCCGCATCTCGGCGCGCGTCTCGGCGTATGGGGAGATGGCGGCGGTGATCGCGACCACTCCGTTGCGGGCGAGCAGCCGCGCGACGAATCCGATGCGCCGGATGTTGGTGTCGCGGTCTTCGCGCGAGAAGCCCAGGCCCTTGGACAGGTGGGTGCGGACCTGGTCGCCGTCGAGGATCTCGACCGCGCGCTCCGCCGAGAGCGCCTCCCGGAGCCGTTCGGCCAGGGTGCTCTTCCCCGCGCCGGACAGCCCCGTGAACCAGAGGATGAACCCGCCCGGGCGCAGCGGCGCGCGCCCCTTGCGCGTGGCGCCCAGGTGAGTGCGGAGGATCTCCGCCACCTCCGGCCGGGTGAACTGGCTGGGGAGGTTCCCGCCCGCCCGCAGGATCTCGCGGACGCGGCTGCCGGAGAGGTCCAGCCGCTCGGAGGCGGGATGCGGGCAGGTGCGGGGGGACGCGAGCATGTCGCAGGCCCGGCAGAAGAACGTGGCGTCGAAGCGGAGCGGGGTGACGCCCAGCTCGGCCGGAGTGAACTGCTCGAAGATCTCCTGCGCCTCCAGCGGACCGTAGTAGCGGCCCACTCCGGCGTGATCGCGGCCGACGATGAAGTGCGTGATGCCGTAGTTCTTGCGCACCAGCGCGTGGAAGAGCGCCTCGCGCGGCCCCGCGTAGCGCATGGCCGCGGGGAAGGCGGCGAGCAGCGTGCGATCCGGCGGGTAGTACCGCTCGAGCAGCGCCTCGTACGCGCGGAAGCGCACCTCGGCGGGAACGTCGTCCCCTTTCGTCTCGCCGACCAGCGGGGGGATGACCAGCCCGTCGGTGAACTCCAGCGCGAGCTTGGTCAGGTGCTCGTGCGCGCGGTGGATCGGGTTGCGCGTCTGGAACCCGGCCACGCGGCTCCAGCCCCGCTCGGCGATCCGGCCGCGCAGCTCGCGGGGGCTCAGGCGGTGTCGGGCGAACGGCGGCTCCTCGGGGAGCAGGACGCGGACCTCGCCCGCCACCAGATTTACCGGGCGGGACAACAGGTACGCCACGCCGGGATGCGCTCGCTCCTCGGTCCGGTACACCGACCGCGCCTCGGCCAGCGGATCGCGGCGGTGCACCTCGCGGACGCTGAGGATCCCGGCGAGCCTTCCGGCGGCGTCGCGCAGCGCGACCGGCGCCCCGCGCTCGAGCCCCGCGGCGTCCTGGTCGGCAACGGCCAGCGTGAGCGGCAAGGGCCAGACGGTCCCGTCGGCGAGCCGCATGCGCGCGAGCACGCTCTCGTAGTCCACGGACCCGAGGAACCCGGTGAGCGGGCTTGCCGCGCCGGTCCCGAGGAGCTCCAGGTCGGCCAGCTCGCGCGCGTCGAGCACCAGCGAGGGGAGGCCGCGCGCCGCGTCGCGGAACGCGTCCGCCTCGGTGGGGGGGACGAGGCGGTCGATCAGGGTGCCGCCGTGCGGCTGGACGAGCGAGGACATCTCAGGACTCCTTTGGGGGTTTGGAAGTGAATCGGCCGTGCAGGCCGCATTCGGTCTTGGCGAAGGTGCGCCACCGTCCGGCGCGGGGCGCCTCTCCCGGCCTGACCTGGCTCGTGCAGGGAGCGCAGCCGATGCTCGGATATCCGCGCTCGTGCAAAGGGTTGGTGGGGATGCGGCGCTCCCGCACGCGCGCCCAGACCTGGGCGCTGGTCCAGGCGGCGAGCGGATTCACCTTGACGAGCCCGAAATTCGGATCGCGCTCCACCACGCCGGCCCCGGCGCGCTCCGGGGTCTGGTCGCGGCGGATGGCGGTGATCCAGGCGTCGAACAGCAGCATCTCGGTGCGCAGCGGCTGGACCTTGCGCAAATCGCAGCACCGGTCCGGCGCGTGCTGCCAGAGCGCCGGCCCCGTCTGCAGCTCCTGCTCGGCGACGGTCAGCGCGGGCGTCACTCCGCGCACGCGGACGCCGTAGCGGCGCTCCAGCTCCCGCCACAGCTCCACGGTCTCGGGGAAGAGCAGGCCGGTGTCGAGGGTGAACACGTCCACCGCGAGCTTCTCGCGCGCGATCGCCTCGAGCAGCACGCAGCCCTCGGGCCCGAACGCGGTGGCGAAGCCGACCCGGCCCGGGAAACGCCGCACCACCCAGCGGAGCGCTGCCTCGGGCGGCGCGCCTTCCAGCTCGGCGGAGGCGCCGGCGATGTCGGCGGGGATCATCGCGGCACCTCGCGGAGGGCGACCGGCGGTTCGTGCCGCGTGGCCGCGGGCAAGGCGGTGAAGCGGACGCCGACCGTGAACACGATGGTCGCCAGCGCCGTGCGGAGCGATCGCTCGGGCACCTTGCCAGCCAGCAGCGCACCCGTGATCACGCCGGGCACGGCCCCGGCGAGCACCGCCAGGGCGAGCGCCGGATCGAGCCTTCCCGCGAAACCGTGGCCCGCAGCAGCCACGACCGAGAGGAGGAACGCGTGCGCCAGATCGGTTCCGACCAGCTCCCGTGCGCGCAGAGGGAAGAAGCGCGCGAGCACGAAGATGAGGATCGAGCCGCTGCCGACGGTGGTGATGCTGACCAGCAGGCCGGTGCCGAATCCGATCGCCGCGGTGCCGAGGACGCCGGGCGAGGCGTCCGGCTCGTCGGGCATCCGGCGCAGGTAGCGGGCAAGCGATACCGCGCCGCTGGCGAGCATTGCGATGCCCAGCAGCCGCGTGATGATGGCGTCGAGGCTTCCCTCGGGGACCAGGCGCAACAGGCCGAGCCCGGCGAGCGCCCCGGGGATCGAGCCGAGGAGGAGCCGCAGCACGGTCGGCCAGTGCACGGCGCGCCGCACCGCATACGCCCCGCCGCCGAACAGCTTCATCACGCCGGCGATGAGCACGTCCGAGCCGACCGCGATGCGGGGCGGCACGCCGAGGAGCAGCACGAGCGCCGGCGTGAGGAGCGCCCCGGCGCCCATCGAGGTCAGGCCGACGAGCAATCCGACCGCGGCGCCCACGAGCGCGGCTTCCGGTCCGAATTGGAGAGCGGCTGCTGGGAGAGCGACGAACGGGACGGCCATGGCCTTCGAGCTCCTCGGGACTGCGGGGGACGCGGACGCAGAAGTCCGCCGGACCCGGGAGGGAGCGATTGGCCTGGGCTGTCAGGAACTGGTTCGCCTCAGGCACGCCCGCACACCCGGTACTCGACCGGGCGGCGACAACAGGCGCACTTGGGGGAGGCGAGAGGCACGATTCGAGACTTCCTAGCGGGGTCCTTTCGCCCTGTCAAGCAGGCACCTTCGGCGCAGCGGGGAAATGCCATGGCGCCGAGCGAAGTTAGGTCCCTGCGGGGCGCCTCCCTGGAGTTGCGCGGGGGTGGCGAACCTGCTAGAAAGCCCGCCCCGCCCGGGAAGGTCCGCTGCGGGGCCCGTTCGAGCAGTCCGCAAGTCCGCAGCACCCACTACGCACACCTCCCGATCCGGGCAGGGTTCCCCCCTGGGGCCTGCCGTGGGCGCGACGGAGGTGGAGGAGACAAAAACGATGTCCGAGAACGTCCAGACGACCGCTCCCTCCGAATCGCCGCCCGCCGGCATGCAGCAGGCCATGCAGCCCGCGCAGGGCATCACCATGCGCCAGTTGCTCGAAGCGGGGGTCCACTTCGGCCACCAGACCAAGCGCTGGAACCCGAAGATGAAGCCGTACATCTTCGGGGCCCGAAACGGCATCTACATCGTCGACCTGCAGAAGACGGTCCGGCTGGCGCGCGAGGCGTTCAAGTTCGTCAGCGACGTCTGCTCGCGCGGCGGCAGCGTGCTGTTCGTGGGCACCAAGAAGCAGGCCCAGGACGCGGTGGTCGAGGAGGCGTCGCGCTCCGCCCAGTTCTACGTGGTGAACCGCTGGCTGGGCGGCACGCTCACCAACTTCAAGACCATCAAGAGCGGCATCGATCGTCTGAAGACGCTGGAGAAGATGGCCGGCGACGGCACCTTCGAGAAGCTGCCCAAGAAGGAAGTCGCCATCCTCCAGAACGAGATGGACAAGCTGAAGAAGAACCTGGGCGGCATCCAGGAGATGTCGCGCCTGCCCGGGTGCCTGTTCGTGATCGACCCCAAGAAGGAGCACATCGCCGTGCACGAGGCGATGCGGCTCGGCATCCCCATCGTCGCGCTGGTGGACACCAACTGCGATCCCGAGGGCATCGATTACGTGATCCCGGGCAACGACGACGCGATCCGCTCGATCCGGCTGTTCTGCAGCAAGATCTCCGACGCGGCAGTCGAGGGGAAGGCGCGCTACCAGGCGCACGGCGGCGGCCAGGAGGCGCAGGCGGCCGAGGGTGACGGGGCGGAGGATCGCGACTCGGCCAGCGAGCGGCGCGGCAAGCGCGGCGGCGGACGGGGCATGGGACGCGGCGGGCCTCGCGGCGCCCGGCCCGTCGTTTCGCGCGAGGGTGGACCGGAGGTCGAGGTGGTGCGCAAGCCGCAGTTGGCCG
>DATFUN010000083.1:0-7076 GCA_035260805.1 Myxococcales bacterium
ACGTCGAGCACCTCCACGTCGGAGTGGGCCGAGATGGACAGCTCGGTGAAAGGGGTGTCGAGCATGAGGCGCCGGACACGGTTGCCGAAGACGTCCTCGAAGTCCCGCTGCTGCCCGGGCACGGAGATCTCCAGCCGGCAGGAGTGCACGGTCTGCAGCCGATCGTGAGCCGGGAAAAGGCGCAGCACATGCGCGCTGCGCTCCACGGCGCCCTGGTATCGGTACACGGTGTGGTGGAGCACGTGGTACCGGCGCACCTCGGCGCGGGCAGTGCTGTGGACCGGGCGCGCCCGCCTGACGAAGGGCGGCGGCTGGGGCTCCGCGGATGGCGGCGCCCGGGGGCCGCCATCCGGCTGGCGCGCCGGACCGCCGCCGGCGGCGACCTGCGGCCCGCTCACCGCCGACGGGCCGGTGCCCTCGATCGCCTCGGGCCCCACCTCCGCGCGAACCGCGCCTTGCCGCACGATGAGCAGATGACCCGGGGAGAGCCTCCGCCAGGCGCCACCGTCCCCCTTGCGCGGCTCGAGGGGATCGGAGCTGACCAGGATGCCCTTGCGGCTGCGGATTCCCCGGCGGGTGAGATCGACGGTGAGATCGCGATCGCCGAAGGCGGTCTCGCCGTAGGGCGGAAGCAGCTCGCGCACCCAGGCAGCGCCGTTCCCGCGCCGATCGGCATAGACGACGAGGTCCTCGCCGTCCGCCAGCGCGGTGGTCAGGCCGCCGCGCGAGTTGAGCTCATGGAACCAGGCGACCAGGAGCTGGGGCGGGACTTCGCCGATGCTGCGGAACCCACGCTCGGCCATGCGCGCGAGGAGGTCGCAGAGGATCTGCTCGGTGTCGGTCGACCCCACCGGCTCGAAGAGGGTCGACGGCTCCAGCTTCCGCTCCAGGCTGCCGCTGTGCGCGATGAGCCAGTCGCGACGCCCCCAGGCGCGCTGGAACGGTTGCGTGTTCGCCTCGGTGATCGCCCCCCAGATGGCGGTGCGCACATGGACGAGGAAGATCGACGACTCGAGCCGCTCCCAGGCCGAGACGAGGGCGCTGCGGATGCTGCCGTGGGCGGGCCCGGCCTCCTTGAGCACCAGCGCCGCGGGCTCGCCGCCCGGGTAGCAGGCGATTCCCCAGCCATCGGGCGGCGTGCCTCCAGGGTCCAGGCAGTGCAGATCGAAGGCCGGCGTCAGCGAGCCTTCGAACGACATGGCGAGCAGGTTGGGCATGACGGCCGATGCTACTCCGTCCCGCTCTCGGCGCCGCCCGGATTCGATACCGGCATTGGTTCCGGAGCGGCGGCGGGCGCGACCGCCAGCAGGCCGATCGCGACCTCGTCGCAGGCTGCCTGGGTTTCGTCGACGACGGCGGTCAGCAGCTCGTGCACTCCGGTCTCGTCGAGCGGCGTCTGGGCCTGCGCGTCGAGGCGGTCCTCCAGCGCCTTGAGCCGCGCCAGCGCCAGCAGCGGCGGCGGTCCGTTGCCCGGCGGCCGCAGCTGAGCAACGCGTTCGCAGGCGCGCCGCACGCAATGCCGGATGGCGCGGGGAAAGCGCGACTCGAAGATGAGGAAGGCGGCCACCGCCTCGCCGGTCACCACGCCGCGGTGGCTCTTCATGAACGGCTCGAATCCATAGCAAGCGCGGAGCAGCGACAGCCAGACCGCGACCTCCACGACCGGGTGCGCTTCCGCGAGCGGGCGCGCCTTCAGGCCCGCCGCCTGCGCGGTCATGAGCGCGTGGTGGTGGACGTCGAGGATGCGCGCGGTCTGACCGATGCGCTCGAGCAGGAGCCCCAGCCAGATGAAGTCGAGAGGAGCGTCGTGCAGCATGGCGCCACGCAAGAGTCCCATGCAGAGCTGGGTCTCCCGGCGGACGTGCCGGTAGAACCCGTAGCGGTGCTCCTCGAAGGCGGCGCGCGCGGCCGGACCCAGGATCCAGAGGTGCAGCTCGTTGATGCTCTCCCATGCTTCCAGGCACACGACTTCGCGCACCGATCGCGCGTTCTCGCGCGCGGCGGCGATCGATCTGCGCAGGCAGACCGGCACCTCGTCGTTGAAGGTGAGGTATTCCTGAACGACCTCGCCGTCGGCCGCCGCCCCGGGGCCGCGCAGTTCCAGGAACCGCTCCTGCTCGCCCGCGGTGATGATCACCGGCTCCCAGCACTCGAGCTGCGTCAGGTCCGAATCGAGCGCGAGCGTGGAAGTCACCTGCAGGAGACGGGCGGTGCTCTCCGCGCGCTCCAGGTAGCGCCCGAACCAGAAGCAGTGATCGGCGACGCGCGAGATCATGCCTTGAGCACCCAGGTGTCCTTCGAGCCGCCTCCCTGGCTCGAGTTGACGACGTACGAGCCGGCGACCAGCGCGACCCGGGTGAGACCGCCCGGCAGCACCCAGGGGCCGCCCTTGCCGAAGAGGAGATACGGCCGCAGATCGACCCGCCGGGGCACCACCGCGGCGCTCGCCTTGTCCCAGGTCGGACAGGTCGACAGCTCGATTCGCCGCTGCGCGATGTAGCGGCGGGGTTCCGCGCGGATGCGCCGAGCGAACTCCGCCCGCTCCTCCGCGGTCGATTGCGGGCCCATCAGCATTCCGTAGCCGCCCGCCTCGTCCACTGCCTTGACGACGAGCTCGTCCAGGTGCTCGAGGACGAAGGCACGGTCGTCGTCGCGCAGGCAGAGCCAGGTAGGGACCTGCGCGAGCAGCGGCTCCTCGGACAAGTAGAAGCGGATCATCTCCGGCACGAAGGCGTACACCGCCTTGTCGTCGGCCACTCCGTTCCCTGGGGCATTCGCGAGCGCGACGTTGCCTTTGGCGTAGGCGCGCATCAGGCCGGGGACGCCGATCAGGCTGTCCTTGCGGAAGACCTCGGGGTCCAGGAAGGGTTCGTCGGTGCGCCGGTAGACGACGTGGACGCGGCGGGGCCCCAGCGTCGTTCGCAGCCAGACCCGGTCGTCGTCGACGGTGAGGTCCGCGGCCTCGACCAGCTCGACGCCCATGGTGCGGGCGAGGAAGCTGTGCTCGAAGTAGGCCGAGTTGAACGGGCCTGGCGTGAGCAAGACGACCGTCGAGGCGTCCCCGCCTTCGGGCGAGACCGAGCGCAGCGTCTCGGCCAGACGCGCCGGGTAGTGATCGACCCGCTGCACGCGCGCCGCATCGAACGCGCGCGGGAGCACGCGCTTCGAGACCAGCCGGTTCTCGAGGACGTAGCTCACGCCGCTCGGCGTCCGCAGGTTGTCCTCCAGCACGCGCCAGGTGCCTGCCGGGTCGCGGATGAGGTCGATGCCGCTCACGTGTACCCGCACGCCGCCCGGTGGCCTGACTCCGCGCAGCGCGGGGAGGTAGTGCTTCGCGCCCAGCACGAGGTCGCGGGGGATCCGGCCCTCGGAGATGATGCGCTGCTCGCCATAGACGTCGTCGAGGAAGAGCGAGAGAGCGCTCAGCCGCTGCACCAGACCGCGCTCCAGTTCCCTCCACGCGTCGGCCAAGATGAGACGGGGCAACAGGCAGAAGGGGAAGATCTTCTCCGCGCCCTGCTCGCTCTGGAGCACCGAGAAGGTGACCCCTTGGTTGAGCAGGGCGAGCTCGGCCAGACCCAGGCTGCGCGCGAACTCGACCCGCGTCCGGCCGGCGAGCGCGCCGAGCGCGCGCGAGAACTGCGACCGGAGCCCGCCGCCGCTCTCGAATAGTTCGTCGTACGTGCCGGAGATCGGTTCGTATCCCTCGAAGAGACTGCCGGACGCTCCGCCGGCGCGGGCGAGCGCGGGCGGCTGTGCGCTCTCCGCCGGTCGCGCCTCGGACGCGGACCGCGGACCTTCCAGCCGCACCTCGCCATTCTGGTCGCCGGTTCCTGGCGCGGCCGCCGGGTCGCCGTGCTTCGCCGGGGCGAGGCGCTCGACGCGCATCTCGAACGAAACGCCCTCGGCCGCGACGTCGCTGGTCCCTTCCACCGGCGCAGCGAGGAACGGAACCGCGGAGCAGGCGAGCGGAACGTGCCCCTCGCCGCAGAACAGGCCGCTCGTCGCGTCCAGGCCCAGCCATCCGGCTCCGGGCAGGAACACCTCGGCCCAGGCGTGCAGAGCGAGGACGTCGCTCGAGACGCCGGTCGCCTGGTCCGGCAACCTGGCCTCGTCGGCGAGCTGGACCAGGTAGCCGCTCACGAAGCGTGCGGCGAGTCCCCGCGAGCGCAACGCGGACACGAGCAGCACCGCCGAATCGCGGCAGCTCCCGCTGCCCTGTCGCAGCGTCTCTTCGGGGACCAGCACGCCCGGCTCGTCGCGGATGACGTAACGGACCCGCTCGTGCACCAGGCGGTTCAGCTCGCTGACCAGCGGCACCGTCGCGCCTGCGCTGGGCAGCGAGGCGAAGAACTCCTGCGTCCGCGCGCCGCAGGCGTAGGCCCCGTCGCCGCAGCCGAGGTAGGGAGAGAGGTCGTTCGCGAGCGGTCCGTAGGAGAAGGGCGTCTGCTCGGCAAACGAGTCCAGCGTGAAGTCGAAAGGGTTGACCGGCCTCGAGTCCAGCGAGAGCTCGACCGCCACCTCGAGCTCCGCGAGGCGCACTCCGGGCCAGGTCGCCCGAGCGACGTGGTTTCCCGCCGGGTCCTGCTGCCACCGGATCTCGCCCGGCGCCGTCACGCGCAGTGCGTAGCTCTCCACGCGCGCCCGCGCGTGCGCCGCGGGACGCAGGCGGAGGAGGTGTGGACCCAGGATCGCGGGCCGCGGATAGACGTAGCGGCTGCGATGCTCGAGGAGCAGGCGCATCGCTCTCTCCCTATCGCAACCGCCCCTCGCTTGGCGACGGCCGGGCGACCTTTTGCCGAGAGAACGACCCGGACTTTGCGGCGACTTACAAAATTGTAGAGAGCCGTGCGCGTTGCACAGCGATCGCGCACCCTGCTGCTGAATCGATCAGAAGGCGCTCGTTCTGGACGCGCCCCGGGCGCTCGTTCCTTGGTCCGGATCCTGCTTTTCCTGCGGGACTGCGCGATGTGCGGCTGCATTTCAATATCGTGTCGGCCCAAATCGATCGGCGCGCTGCGGAGTCCTCATGGGCACGACGCCGTGAGCGGCGACGTGGATGCGATCGGCTTGAGGAATGTCTGAGCACACTGAAAGGGTCACCATTCCGGAGGGCACTCCGCGCCCCTCGTCCGATCGTGCGCGCGTCAAAGGGTGGGGCTGGTGGGGTTGGATTCTCGCCATCGCGGTGGTGCTCGGTGGCGCATTGTTCGTCTGGCAACGCCACGCGCTCGGGCAGGCGAAGGCACAGGCGCCCCGGTCTCCACCGCCGCTCGCCGTGACCACAGCCACGGCCTCGCAAGGGGACATCGGCGTGCATCTCGACGCGCTCGGAACGGTCACGCCGCTCGCCACGGTCACGGTGAAGTCCCGGGTGGACGGGCAACTCATGGCCGTGAACTACCGCGAGGGCCAGATGGTGCATCAAGGCGACGTCCTGGCCCAGATCGATCCCAGGCCGTTCCAGGTGCAGCTCGTCCAGGCACAAGGCCAGTATCAGCGCGATCTGGCGCTGCTCGAGAACGCGCGGATCGACCTCGATCGATACCACAGCCTGTTTGCGCGCGATGCGGTTCCGAAACAGCTGCTCGATACGCAAGTGGCCCTCGTCCACCAGGACGAGGGCGTCCTCAAGAACGACCGCGGCCTGATCGACAACGCGAAGCTGCAGCTCGTCTATTCGCGAATCACCTCGCCCATCTCGGGCCGCGTCGGCCTGCGGCTCGTGGACCCCGGCAACATCGTGCACGCCGCGGACACCACGGGCCTGCTGGTGATCACCCAGCTGCAGCCCATCACGGTCGTGTTCAGCATCGCCGAGGACTTCCTGCCGCAGATCCAGGAGCAGCTCCGCCTCGGCCACCGACTCACCGTGGACGCGCTCGATCGGGGGCGGCAGAACCGGATCGCGACAGGAGAGGTCCTCACCTTCGACAACCAGATCGACACCACCACGGGCACCGTCAAGCTGAAGGCAGTCTTCCCCAACCAGGACGGCGCGCTGTTTCCGAGTCAGTTCGTCAATGCGCGGTTGCTGGTGGACGTGCACCGGGGGGCGACCCTGGTTCCGTCGGCGGCCGTCCAGCGCAGCGCGCAAGGCGCGTTCGTGTACCTCGTCAAATCCGACCAGACCGTCTCCGTGCAGGCGGTCTCCCCGGGCGCCACCGACGGCGGCACCGTCGAAATCGTGACTGGACTCAAGCCCGGGGACGTCATCGCGGCCGACAATTTCGACAAGCTGCAGGACGGCCTCCGCATCTCGCCGAGGGGAGCGGTCGCCGGGGCGATGGGCAGGAGCGCGCGGTGAGCCTCTCCCGGCCGTTCATCCTCCGGCCCGTCGCGACCTCCCTGCTCATGGCGGCCATCGTGCTCGCGGGCGCGGTGGCGTATCGGCAGCTCCCCGTCTCGGCGTTGCCCGAGGTGGACTACCCGACGATCCAGGTCGTCACCTTCTTCCCGGGTGCAAGCCCCGACGTGATGGGTTCCGCCGTCACCGCGCCGCTCGAGCGGCAGTTCGGACAGGTGCCCGGCCTGAATCAGATGACCTCGACGAGCTCGGATGGCAGCTCGGTCATCACCCTCCAGTTCGCGCTGAGCCTCGACATCGACGTCGCGGAGCAGGAAGTGCAGGCGGCGATCAATGCGGCGCAGACCTTCCTGCCGATCGACCTCCCCGCCCCGCCCGTCTACAGCAAATCCAATCCGGCGGATGCCCCCATCCTGACGCTGGCGCTGACCTCGAAGACCGAGCCGCTCTCGAGGGTGCAGGACCTGGCGGACACGCGCCTGGCACAGAAGATCTCGCAGCTGCCCGGGGTCGGTCTGGTCAGCATCAGCGGCGGCCAGAAGCCAGCCGTTCGCATCGAGGCAAACCCCACCACCTTGTCGTCGTATGGCCTCGACCTGGAGACGGTCCGCAGCGCCGTCCAAGGCACCAGCATCGATCGGCCCAAGGGGAGCTTCGATGGTCCGCAGCAATCGTTTCAGATCGGCGCGAACGATCAGTTGCTGGCGGCCGACGACTACCGGTCCGTGGTGATCGCGTACCGGAACGGGGCGCCCGTGCGGCTCTCGGA
>DATFUN010000084.1:0-6756 GCA_035260805.1 Myxococcales bacterium
CTTGACGCTCTTCGTGGCGGAGGCGTCCGAGCACCTCGCCACGCTCCAGTCGGAGCTGGTGCGGCTCGAGCAGGAGCCCCCGGCCGCGCCGCTGTGGGACTCGATCTTCCGGCGCATGCACTCGGTCAAAGGCAGCGCGGCCACGCTGGGGTTTTCGCGCATCGTGGACATCGCGCACGCGGCCGAGAACCTGATCGCGCGGCTCAAGGGCAAGCAGGCGAAGATCGAGCGCGCCGAGGTGGACCTGCTCTTCGCCGCCACCGACGCTTTGGTGAAGGAGATCGTCAAGCTCGACAAGAAGGAGGACGACGAGCGCACCATCACCCTCGTCGACCGGCTGGCCAAGGCGGCGCAGGCGCTCCCCGATCCGGCCCTCGCCGCCACCCGGCCTCCGGCTCCTACGCCGGTGATGCCCACCGCCGATCCGTCCCTGCCGCGGCTCGACGTCTCGGTGGTCCTCTCCAAGACCTGCGCGGCGCCCGGCGCGCGCGCCTTGATCGTCCAGCGCAAGCTCAAGGCGATGGGGACGCTCCTGGAGATGGAGCCCACCCCGGCCCAGCTCATGCAGCAGAAGGGCGGTGCGCGCATCGCCGCGCTGCTCGCCACGCTGACGGTGACCGACGAGGTGCGCGAGGCGCTGGTCGCGCTCCCCGAAGTGGAACAGGTCGAGGTGCGCATCGCTCCCGTGGCGCGGCCGGTCGAGGAAGGGCGGCCGCTCCCGCCGCCACCGGTGCCGATCATCTCGCCTCCGCAGGCCTCGATGCGCGGGCACCCGACGCCGCCGCCCGTGCGCGGACTGACGCCGCCGCCGATCGAGCCCGACGACCTGCGGCCCGAACCGACCGTGCGCGTCCGCGCCGAGGCGCTCGACCAGCTGCTCGACCAGGCCGCGGACGTCATGCACGGGATCGCCCGCTTGCGCGAGGCAGCCAAACGGCTTCCGGAGCACGTGGCGGCGAGGCTCGAAGGAGAGATCGACCGGCTGCGCCGGACCGCGCGCGAGCTGCACGGGCGGGTGATGACCGCCCGCCTGACGCCGTTCTCGTCGTTGACCGAGCGGCTCCCGCGCGCCGTGCGGGACCTGGCGCACCGGCTCGAAAAGACCATCGAGCTCGAGGTGCACGGCGCCGACGTGGAGCTGGACCGCACCATCATCGAGGCGCTCGGAGATCCGCTCTCCCACCTGGTGCGCAACGCGGCCGACCACGGCCTCGAGGATCCGCAGGCGCGCGAGCGGGCGGGCAAGCCCGGGCGCGGCAAGCTGACGCTCTCGGCCCGCCGCGAGCGCGACAAGGTGGTCGTCGAGGTGCAGGACGACGGCCGCGGGATGGACGCCGCAGCGCTCCGCCGCAAGGCGGTGAAGAGCGCCGCGATGACGCAGGAGGCAGCGGACGCGCTCTCCGACGACGCCGCGTACGAGCTGGCGTTCCTTCCCGGCGTGTCGACGCGCGACGATGCCACCGAGGTGTCGGGCCGCGGCGTCGGCCTGGACGCCGTGCAGCGCAAGGTCGAGTCGCTGGGCGGGAAAGTGTCGATCCGCAGCGCCGCGGGGAAGGGAACCACCTTCGTGCTCGAGCTGCCCCTGTCGGTGAGCATGGCCAACCTGCTCCTGGTGCAGGTCGGGGGCGAGCTCTACGGCGTCCCGCTGCACCGCGTGCTGCTGACCACCGAGTACGATCTCTCCGCGCGCGGTGGCGAGGGCTTCGAGGCGCGCTCGCTGGTGGTGATGGGCGAATTGGTGCGCGCGTACGGGCTCGCCAAGCTCTTCGGCCTGCCGTCGCTGGCGCCGCCGGGCCCGCGCCCGTTCGTGGTCATGGAGGTCGACGGTCTCCGGTTCGCGGTGTCCGTCGATCGGCTGGTGGGTCAGGAGGAAGCGGTGCTCAAGCCGTTGTTCCCGCCGCTCGATCGCGTGCGCGGGCTCGCCGGGGTCACCGTGCTCGGGAACGGGCGGCCGCTCCTGGTGCTCGACCCGCGCGGCCTGGCCGAGATGTGCGGCATCCACGATCCTTCCAAGCCGGCTCCGGCGGCGAAGGGGGCCGCGTGACCGACCGCGCTCCGATCTCGCCGCTGATGCTCACCCCACCACAGGTGGAGGCGCTCCGCCAGCTGGCCGGGCTCGCTTCGGCCGACGCGGCGCGATCGCTCGGGCGGCTGCTCGGGACCTCGGTGGACGCGGACGTGCCCAGGGCGCAGGTGGCTCCGCGCGGCGCGGTCGCTCGCGTGCTGCAGCCCGAGGGTCGGTCGTTCGCGGTGCACTTCACGGTAGAGGGAGGCGCGCGCCTGCGCTGGCTCCTGCACTTCACCGAGCAGGGCGCGACGCTGATGGGCGGGCTGCTCCTCGGCCAGCCGGTGCTCGAGCCGCTCGGCTCCGGCGTGCCGATGTACACCAGCGCCTTGGCGGAGGCGGCGAACATCGTGGTTTCCAGCTACGTGGGCGGCGTGGGCGCGGCGGTGGGAATCACGCTGGTGCCCTCCATTCCGCACGTGGAGGTCGGCCCGCTCGAAGGCGCGCTGGAGGCGTGTTTCGGCGGTCTCGACTCGGTCCTCCTCCTCGTCACCGATCTCCGCCTGCCGGGCGTCCGCTCCGCCGGCCGCATCATCGCCGCCCCCGAGGAGGACTCCCTCTCCCGCCTCCTGAAGCTCCTCGGCACCGCCTGAGAACCGGCAAAAGGATCACCGCGGAGCCGCGGAGAGCGCGGAGTTCTTTTTTTGAAAAATCGGTTCTCCGCGTTCTCCGCGTCTCCGCGGTGAATGCTTTTTGTCCTGCTCTCGGCTAGATCGAGGCGGTGGACCTGAACGGCCTCAGCGAATTCCTCGAACGGGTGAGGCGGGGCGAGCTTGCCGTGGCGGATGCGGCGCGGACCTTGGCCGAGCTGCCCGTGCAGAGGATCGCGGACTTTGCGCAGCTCGATGGAGATCGGGCCGTGCGGCAGGGCGTCCCGGAGGTGATCTTCGGAGAGCGCAAATCGCCCGAGCAGATCGGTCAGCTGGTCGCGCGCCTGCGAGAGCTGGGGCAGGCGGTGCTCGTCACCCGGCTCGGGCCGGAAGGGGCGGAAGCGGCCAGGGCTGCCGCTCCCGAGGGGCGCTACGACGCGATCTCCCGGACATTCCATGCGCGGCCCCCCGGTCCCGCGCGGGAGCCGCAGGGCGTGGTCGCGGTGGTCTGCGCCGGCACCACCGACATCCCGGTCGCCGAGGAGGCCGCGGTGACCGCCGGCTTCGTCGGCGCGGCGGTGGAACGGCTCTACGACGTCGGGGTCTCGGGCATCCACCGGCTGCTGCGTCGCGCGCCGGACCTGCGCGCCGCCGACGCCCTGGTGGTCTGCGCCGGCATGGAGGGCGCGCTGCCGTCGGTGGTGGGCGGCCTCGTGCCGCGGCCCGTGATCGCGGTGCCCACCAGCGTGGGATACGGCGCCTCGCTGGGCGGGCTGGCCGCGCTGCTCGCGATGCTCAACTCCTGCGCCGCCAACGTCTCGGTGGTGAACATCGACAACGGGTTCGGCGCCGGATTCCAGGCCGCGTTGATCGCCCGCGCCGCGGCAGGGGGACGGGCCCTTTGACGGTGCTCGCGCTGGAGCCCATCGGGGGAGTCGCCGGCGACATGATGCTCGCCGCGCTCCTGCACCTCGGCGCTCCGCGCGCAGCTCTCGACGAATCGCTCGCAGCGCTGGCGGAAGCCTCCGGCGCGCTGGACCTGCGCGGCACCCGCGTCCTCGCCGAGCCGGTCGAGGTGAGCGGGATCGCCGCCCTGCACGTGGACGTGCGTGTGCCGCCCGAGGTGCGCGAGCGCGAGCCGCACCATCGGCCCTGGCGCGCTATCCGCGAGCTCCTCGGGAGGGCAAAGCTCCCGGCGCGCGCGCGCGAGCTGGCGATCCTCGCCTTCACGCGCCTGGCCGAGGCGGAAGGGCGCGTCCACGGCAAGCCCCCCGACGAGGTCGAGCTCCACGAGGTCGGAGCGGTCGACTCGATCGTCGACGTGGTGGGCAGCGCCGCGCTGATCGCCGCGCTCGCTCCTTCGCGCATCGTCGCGCTGCCGCCGCCCTCCGGGGGCGGGATGGCGCGGGCCGCGCACGGTCCCCTCCCCATCCCAGGTCCCGCGGTGCTCGAGGTGATGCGCGGCCGGCCGCTGCGGCCGAGCGGTCCCGGCGAGCGCACCACCCCGACCGGCGCCGCTCTCCTCGCCGCGTGGACGGAGCCGGCGGAGGCGCTGCCGGAGATGGCGGTCCAGGGGGTCGGTTACGGTGCAGGGACCCGGCGCTGGGACGATGCGCCCAACCTGCTGCGGGCCGTGCTCGGCGCCGGTGTCCGCGGGCAACCCGGGGGAGGAGCCGGCTGGGTCCTCGAGGCGAACCTGGACGATCTCTCCCCCCAGTTGGTGGCGGCGGCGCTCGAAGCGGTGCTGGCCGCGGGCGCAGCGGATGCCTGGATCGCTCCGGTGACCATGAAGAAGGGCCGGCCGGGGCACCTGCTCGGCGCGGTGGTGCCCGAGGCGGCTCGCGCGGCCGTCGAGGAGGCGCTGTTCCGCGAGACGAGCACGCTGGGGATCCGCGCGCATCGGGTGGAGCGGAGCGTGCTGGATCGGGAAGTGGTGGGGGTCGCGACACCTTACGGTCCGGTGCGGGTGAAGATCGGCCGCCGCGCCGGCGCAGTGGTCAACGCGGCTCCCGAATTCGAGGACTGCCGCCTCCGCGCGCGGGAGCACGGGGTCGGAGTGAAGGAAGTCCTCGCCGCGGCCCTGGCCGCCTGGCGCTCCCGGTAGTCGCTCAACCATCGGGATTCAGGCACGAAACTCCGGCAGCGGAGGGCGCGGCAAGCGCCTGTCCGGCCGGCGGCTCAAGGAGCGGGTTTCCGCCAGGCTTCTCAGTACCCTGGCGGCCTGGGCTATGCTCGCTTGCGGGGGAGCCGAAGGGCCCGGGTTGCAGAAGCCGCTCACAGTCGCCCTTCTGGGCCTGACCGACGCCAACGAGCCGCTCCGCGATGCGCTTCGCGCTTCGGGAGTGCTCTTGGAAGGCGATCCCGGCGCTTCGGGAATCGTGGCCGCGGTGATCGACCTCGGGGCGCGCGACCGCGAGGAGCTGATCGCGCTGGCGCGCCAGTGCTACGGGCCGCTCCTGGGCGTCCTTCCGAAGCACGGCGAGGCGCCGCTCGCCGACGGGCTGGACGGCTTCGTCCGGGCCCCGTATGCGGCGACCGATCTCCCGCCGCTCCTGCGCGCGCTCTCCCGCGCCCGCCGCGATCGCGACGAGATGCTGCGCCAGACGCAGGATCTGGCCGCGCTGCTCGACGTGACCCGCACCTTTGCTGCCAGCGGCGACACCGACCGGCTCCTCTTCGAGGTGGTGGAGAAGCTGGCCGGCCGCCTCACCGTGGAGCGCTGCTCGCTGGTGCTGGTCGACCCCGAGCGCGGCACCGGCTGGGTGGTGGCCGCGAGCGACGACGCGATGGTGCGCGAGCTGCGCATCGACCTCACGGCCTACCCCGAGATCCGCGAAGTGCTGCAGACGCACAAGCCGCTGGTCATCGACGATGCGCGGCGCCATCCGCTGCTCGACCCGGTGCGCGAGGCGGTGGACAAGCAGGGCATTTCGGCCGTGGCGGTGGTGCCGATGGTGTCGGAAGGCGACGTGGTCGGGGTGCTGTTCCTGCGCGCGATGGCGCGCTCCGCCTTCGCTCCGCGCGAGATCGGTTTCCTCTCCATCGTCGCCAACGCCACCGCGGTGGCGCTGCGCAACGCCCAGCTGGTGGGACGCGTGCAGACGGAGCGCTCGCAGGAAGTGGCCGCCCGCGTGGCTGCCGAGCGCGAGGTGCACCAGCTTCGCCGCTACGAGGAGTTCTTCAGCCACGTCTCCGACGGCATGGCGGTGCTCGACGAGGACGGCAAGGTGCTGAGCCTGAATCCGGCCGGCTGCGCCACGCTGGGCGTGACCATGGAACAGGCGCGCGGGCTCCCCTGGACCGAGCTGGTCGCGCCGCAGAGCGCGATGAACGCGGCGCTGGTCTGGCGCGAGCTCCAGCGCGGCGGGCGCGTCCTCTCGGCGGACCTGGAGATCCAGACCCGCGACGGGCGGCGGCTGGTGTTGAGCGTGTCGGCAGGTCCGCTCCGCTCGCAGCACGGCCGCGCGATCCTGAGCTTCCGGGACGTCACCGAGCCGCGCGCCATCGAAGCCGAGCTGCGCAAGACCAAGGACTTCCTCGAGCGGCTGATCGACTCCACCGTCGACGGGATCATCGCCGCCGATTTGCACGGCAACATCATCCTCTTCAACCAGGGCGCGGCGCGCATGTACGGCTACGTGCCCGAGGACGTGATCGGCAAGCTGCCGTCGTGGAAGCTCTACCCCGACGGCGTGGCGCGCGCGATCATGTCCGAGCTGCGCACCGGCGGCGGGCGGCTCCAGCCGTCGCGGCGCGACATCGTCACCAAGGACGGCGAGCTGGTCCCGGTGCAGCTCACCGCGTCGATCGTCTACGAAGAGGGCAAGGAGGTGGCGTCGGTCGGGATCATCAGCGACCTGCGCGAGCGGCTCAAGATCGAGCAGCGGCTCCAGGTGGCGCAGGACAAGCTGGTGGTGACGGAGAAGCAGGCGATGATCGCCGAGCTGGCCGGCACCACCGCGCACGAGCTCAACCAGCCGCTCACGTCGGTGATGGGCTACGCCGAGCTCTTGCGAAAAAAAATGCAACCAGAAGATTCGAATTTCCGCGCGGTCGACATCATCCTGCGCGAGGCCGAGCGCATGGCGGAGATCGTGCGCA
>DATFUN010000085.1:0-9540 GCA_035260805.1 Myxococcales bacterium
CTTCGGCCGCCGATTCGGGATGAGCATGGGCGCTGCCGGGTCGGGTGCGACCGACTTCTCGTCGACATCCAGCAGCGCACCGGCGGCGCTGCCGCTCTTGCCCGACGGGCTGACCGCCTTCGCCGCGGCGCAGGCGTACTACCACCGCCCGGGCGACTGGCGCGAGGTGCCGAACTTCTTCAACCCGCTCTGGGGCGCGAGGCTCATGCCCGTTGCCGAATCGAACGCGGCCAACCTTTTGCCAGGCCTTTTCGACAACTCCCTGGTGCGCGCCTTCCTGCTCCACTAGCGATGCGGACCCTCGGCGGACAAAGCGGCTCGGCGCTGGTCGAAGCGGCCATCCTGTTCCCGTGCCTGCTCTTGGTCCTCTACTGGTCCATCGCGGTCACCGACTTCCTCGTCCTCCAGCTGAAGGCTTCGGAAGCGGCGCGATTCGCTCTCTGGGAGACCACGGTGTGGAAGCCTCCATCGCTGATCGACCGCGAGGTGCGGCAGCGGTTCCCGGACTTGCGTTCCCCATCCGGCATCGATCGCGCTTCCACCGGGCTGGTCCTGTTCCCGCGATCGTCGAGCTTGCGTTGGAGCGCGGAGGTGGACGTCGCGGCGGACGAGCTCCTGCTTGCCGGTGCTCGCCTGCCGTTCAACGCGCCGGGGGTTCTCGGCTCGTTCCTGGGTGCCGCGTCCGGGTGGATGGCGGGCGGAGTGCAGGCGGCGATGCGCCGGGAGAGGTTCAACACCCTCGGCGTGGCTTCGGCGCGCTCCCGGCTGGTCAACGCTGGCGGGCTCCGCCCGTCCATTCTCGCGGGAGGTGACTTGCCCGGGCGGAGGGGCGGGAACGATCTCGCAGCGCCGCGCTCCCTGACGGAGCTCTCGCTGGCATCGCCGCTTGCGGACCGGCACCCGCTGCAGCTCGTCTTCGACACCTGGAAGGCCTGGCCCAAGCCCGCCACCTTCCAGCTCACGCGAGCGCCGGCCGACCTCGGCATCTCCCCCAAGGAGACGTATCCGGAGGTGGAGAAGCAGGTCGCGGCGCAAGTCGACGCGATCGCATTCTTCGGCATGCGGCAGAAGCCCTGGTTCACCGCGCTGGACTCCGTCACCGCTCGCATCCAGCGCAGCACGATCGCCGGTGCGTTGCTGGGTGGCCGGCTCCCGCGGATCTTCTCGACCGGCCGCATGGACTCACCGGAGGGTGGACCGGTCAGCATCCTGCCGCAGGGCACGAAGCGGGCGGGCGGCATCGTCTCCCGCACTGCCGCCAGGCTGACCGGCCTCAGCGCGTACACCGAGGGCGAAGACGTGATGCGGAATACGGTGCCGCACGACCTCCACTCGCAATACTGGCGCGCCTCGGGAGGGACCGACGGGGGATTGGTCCCGAGCTTGTCCCCGCTGCCGGCGCGCCTGGCGAGCGCGAACCAGTACGTTCGAGCGTGGACCTGCCGCGGTCGATTCTTCGCCGGCTCGTCCGTAGCGCAGGAACCCGACGCGCGGCGGCGCTACGGTGCGGCTTGCCGATGACGATGCGGATCCTGCGCACCGCGATCGCCGTCCTGGCTACCGCCGCCGTGCTGCTCACCGGAGCGTGGGCGGGCGGCAGCTGTGCGCCGGCACCTGCGCGGGCGCAGGCGGACCGGCAGCAGCGCATACCGATGGCGCCCGAGTACGGCGAATCGGCGCGGATCCCGGTCGCGGACGCGCTGGTCGTGAACGGCCAGCCGCTGCAGCTCTCCGTCTTCTACACGACCGACGCTCCTGGCCAGGTGATCGAGTTCTACTCGGCCGCGTTCCGCGCGCGCGGACTGCTTCCCGTCGCCACTGCCGGCGGGCATCCGGGCCACGTGTCGGTCTTCGACCCCGCGGACGGCCTGCAGCGCGGCGTCACCGCATTGCCCGAGCGCTCCGGACATACCCTGGTCCTGCTCGCGGTCTCGGACCCCAGACGGATGCCCCGGCTGGCCGGGCTGGCATCCGGCGCGCCCTATCCAGTTCCCGAGCCCCATCGCGGATTCCTCGGCTACAGCTCGGAAGACGGCAGCGCACGGGCGCACAGCGGCCAGTTCGTCACCAGCCTCGCCACGGCGGAGGTGGCGCACTACTACCGCGAGCAACTGCTCGCGCAGGGCTTCGAGGAACGCGGCAATCGCCCGGGCGAAGGCCTGCTGGTGTTCTCGAGGCCCGGAAGCACCGTGTCCGTCGCGCTGCAAGCGCTCGAGGCCGGCGGAGGATCGGCCGTATTCGTCAACCACACGGAGGGCTCGCCCTGATGCGGTCACAGCTGCCCAGGCCCCCGCGGGGCCAGGCGATGATCGAGACCTCGCTGCTGCTTGCGACGCTCGTCGGCGCTCTGGCCGTGGGCGGCTCGTGGCTCGTGCGCGCCCACCCCCGGATGCTCCACGCGGTCGAGACGCAGATCCGCGGGGACTACTTCGCGCTCTCGCTGCCGTTTCCCTGAGCGTCGGGGAACACCGAGCGGGCCCCGTGGTCGCCGCAGGCGGTCAGCTCCACCGTTTGACGCGGTCCCTCGGAGCGCAAGAGGCCCCACAGCGGGACTTCCGGCGCGCGCCAGACGCGCGTCGCCTGTCCGGCCGCGATGACGCGCAACTCCTCGGCGTGAAAGGAGCCCGCCGGAACGACGACGCTGGCGCTGCCCAAGCGAACCGTGCGCCCCGCGGTGGCGGTCCGCTTGGATGCCGGACTCGCGGCACGCCGGCCGGCGGCGGTCAGCTCGATGGGCGCCTGCCCTAGCGCGTAGATCAGTACACGCTCGACTCCACCCTCCGGATCGACGAGCAGCCTCGCAGCGAACGGCAGAGCCAGGGCACCGAGCGCCGTCACCTCGAGCCACGATCGCCCTCCCTCCAGCACGGGCGGGAGGAGCGCCAGGCGCACGCGCAAGTCCTGCTCTCCGCGCGTGCGGACCAGGTACTCCGCCCAGGAGCCCGCCTTGCCTCGGACCGGTCCGAGAGGAGCGACGAACCCTGCCTCGAAGGGCGGAAATGGCATGGGAGACCCAGCGGCAACGGCGATGAGCAGCGGCATCAGCACCAAGCGCAGCGTAGCGCGCCGGGCTGATCCGGCGCCGCCGGTCATCCGGCCGATACCCGTCACCCGGATCGGCCGACCGCCCGACCACGGCCGGCGTGGTCAAAGGCACAATGCGTTCGTGGTTCGCGCCGCCTCTCTGGCCCTGTACGCGGGCTTCGCCGCTCTCGGCGCGGCGCTCCTCTCGCGCCCTGCCGTCCTCTGGGCGGAGGGGCTCGGCCTGTTCGGGCCCACCCAGCCCTGGCCCGTCCCGTTCGGAGGCGCGGCCGTGCTCCTGGCGGCCGTCCTCGCGGGCTTCACGGTGGCCATGGCCGTGCGCGCAGCCGCGGGTGCGAGGCCACGCCGCCGGACACACTTCGCGTTCCTGCTGCTGATCGTCCTCGCGTTGGCCCTCCGCGCCGCCTCTGGCGAGCTCGTACGGCCCGCCGATCCGGCGCCGCGCTTGATCGAGGGCCTGCGCACCGCGGCGGACGTGCTCGACGCGGAGTACGCCTCCACCCGGCGCTACGCACCCACCGCCGCGCTCCTGCAAGGCGCCCTTGCCGCGCTGCCCGGTTCGGGTTTCGTCCACCGCGGCCGCGAATTGCGCCTGACCGCGCGGCTCCTGCATGGAATGCCCGGGCCGCAGCTCGAAGCGCTCCCGGGCGACCGGCCGGGCACGGTCTACCTCTGCATCTCCTCCGACGAGCAACGCGCCTGGCTCTCGGCGCTGTCGCTGCACCGCGTGCTCCCCGTCACCGTGCAGGCGACGGCCGGGACGCACTCCGCTCCCGGTTTCGACCCGCTCCTACCGCTGTACCCGCGCGCTGGGCCGCCGAGGCCCTGATCCCACGCTCGATGCAGCTGCGCGCGAGCCCCTGGCTCAAATGTCCAGGTTGGTCGCGTCGAGGGCGTGCTTCTCGATGAACTCGCGCCGCGGCTCCACCGCATCGCCCATCAGCGTGGTGAACATCGTCTCCGCCTCGGCGACGTCGTCGGCGTGGACCTCGAGCAGGGTCCTGCGCGCGGGGTCCATGGTCGTCGACCACAGCTGCTCCGGGTTCATCTCGCCCAGGCCCTTGTAGCGCTGGATCTCCAGGCCCTTGGAAGCGGCGCGCTTCACCAGGTCGACCAGCTCGAGCGGGCTGCGCGCCTGCTGCTCGGCCGCGGCTCCGTCCCGGGCCGCGAGGGTGAACGGGGCGCGGCCGAAGGCGGAGAAGTCCTGCCGCAGCTTTGCCAGCTCGGCCCAGTCGGGGCTGGTGACGAAGACGTGGTCGAGGTGCGTCTCTCGGGTCGCGCCGTTGTGGCCCAGCTTGACCACCAGCTTCTGCGCCCCGTGCTCCGCATCGTCCGCGATGGTCACGGAAAGCGTCTCGTTGGGCACCGCCGCCTTGAGGTCGGTCTCCAGGGCAGCGCGGACCTGCTCCAGGCGTTCCGGATCGCGCAGCGTCTGCTGCTCGAGCGTGGACCCAGCCAGCGCTGCATCCACCACGCGCGCATCGCGCCGCTTGTCGATCTTTCCCAGCAGCCGCCGGTAAGCGAGCACCTTCTCCAGCAGCTCCTTGAGCCGGGCTCCCTGCACCGGCTCGGAGCCTTCGCCGCGGACGGTCACTCCTTCGGTGCCCAGGTTGAGCAGGTGCGCGTCGAGCGCCGCGTCGTCCTTGAGATACAGCTCCTGCTTGCCCTTCTTGACCCGGTAGAGGGGCGGCTGGGCGATGTACAGGTGGTGCTTGGTGGCGCCGTCCGCGAGCGTGCGCGCCACCACGTCGTGCATCTGCCGGTAGAAGAAGGTGAGCAGGAGCGTCCGGATGTGGCTGCCGTCCACGTCGGCGTCCGTCATCAGGATGATCTTGTGGTAGCGCAGCTTGCCGATGTCGAACTCGTCGTGGATGCCGGTCCCGATCGCCGTGATCATGGTGGCGATCTCCTGCGACCCGAGCATCTTGTCGAAACGCGCCTTCTCCACGTTGAGGATCTTGCCGCGCAGCGGGAGGATGGCCTGCGTGCGCCGGTCCCGCCCCTGCTTGGCCGAGCCGCCGGCGCTGTCTCCCTCGACGATGTAGAGCTCGCACTTCTCCGGATCGCGCTCCTGGCAGTCGGCGAGCTTGCCGGGCAAGGAGGCCGAGTCCAAGGCGCCTTTGCGCCGCACCGTCTCGCGCGCCTTGCGCGCCGCGATGCGCGCGCGCGCCGCGTCCGCCACCTTGGCCATCACGCGCTTGGCGATGGCCGGGTTCTCCTCCCAGAACGCGCGCAGCTTCTGCGCGACCATCTCCTCGACCATCCCCTTGGCCTCGGTGTTGACCAGCTTCCCCTTCAGGTTCCCCTCGAACTGCGCGCCGGGGATCTTCACCGAGACCACCGCGGTGAGGCCCTCGCGGATGTCCTCGCCCGAGGGGCTCTCCTTGATCTCCTTCCAGGAGTTGCTCTCCTCGCCATACTTGATGACCGATCGGGTCAGCGCGCTCTTGAAGCCGATCAGGTGCGGCCCGCCGTCGACCGTGTTGATGTTGTTCGCGAAGGAGAAGACCTTCTCGTCGAAGCCGTCGTTCCACTGCAGGGCGACGTGCACCTCGGCGCCGTTCACCTCGCCCTTCATGGAGATGGGCTTGTCGAACAGCACCGTCTTGTTCTTGTTGAGCAGCTCGACGTACGCGACGATGCCGCCCTCGTACTTGAAGTCGTGCGACTTGTCGGTGCGCTCGTCGCGCATGGTGATGCGCAGGCCGGGGTTCAAGAAGGCCATCTCGCGCATGCGGTTCGAGAGCACGTCGAAGTTGAAGTCGGTCGCCTCCAGCACGGTCGAATCGGGCTTGAAGGTGACCTTGGTGCCGCGCAGCGAGGTGGTGCCGAGGACGTGGACCTTCCCGGTCGGCACGCCCTTCTCGTAGCGCTGCTTGTGGATCTGCCCGCCGCGGTAGACCTCTACCTGGAGGTACTCGCTGAGCGCGTTGACGCAGGAAACGCCCACGCCGTGGAGCCCGCCGGACACCTTGTAGCTGCCCTGATCGAACTTCCCGCCCGCGTGCAGCTTGGTCATCACCACGTCGAGCGTGTCCATCGCCTCGGTCGGGTGCGGACCCACCGGGATGCCGCGCCCGTCGTCCTCGACGGACAAGGACCCGTTCGCGTGGATGATCAGCTTGATGGTCGTCGCATGCCCGGCGAGCGCTTCGTCGACGGAGTTGTCGACTACCTCGTAGACCAGGTGGTGCAACCCCTCCGTTCCGGTGCCGCGGATGTACATGTGCGGGCGCTTGCGCACCGCCTCCAGGCCTTCGAGGACCTTGATGCTGTCGGCTGAATATTCGCCGCCTGCGGGCGCGCCGTTGGCAGGGCCGCGGGACTCCGCGGTCCGCTTATCTCGAGCTGTTTCCAACCGTTCACCTCGGAATTCGGGGGGTCCTGCGCGCACCGGAACAGGCGCGAAGACGCCGCGAGGGTACGCTTGGAAGTATCACGCGAGATCGCGCAGCGTCAAGGCGATCGGACGCCTGCAATGGTGCGGAATTACATCACTTTCACGGTGAGTCGGACCGCTCGATCCGGCCCTCCCGGACCGCGTGGAAAACGGCTGGAGCGACCTGCGGTCCGCTGCCCGCGGCGGCAGCCACCAGGCGGGGATCGGTGGTCGTCAGGACCACCTGTCCCTGCAGCTCCCCTAGATAACGCATGAGGTATGCGTTGCGCTGCGGATCCAGCTCGCTGGAGACGTCGTCGAGGAGGAGGAGCGGCGCCCGGCCATGCACGCCTCGCAGGTTCTCGATCTCGCCGATCTTGAAGGCCAGCACGACCGCGCGGGACTGGCCCTGGCTGGCGAAGAGACGCGCCGGTCGTTCGCCCAGCGAGAGGGCCAGGTCGTCGGCGTGCGGGCCGACGCTCGTGTACCCCCGCTCCCGGTCGCGCGGGAGGCGCCGCCGGAAGGCTGCGCGCAGACGTCCGGCCAGGTCGTCCTCTCCCCGCAGCGCCGCCTCCGCGCCCAGATCGTCCGAGTCGCGCCCCGCAGCCTGGTAGGCGAGTTCCAGCGGCGCTTCCCCGCGCGCCACCTCGGCGAATGCACGGGCCGCGTGCCCGCGCAGCTCGTCCAGGAGTTGCTCCCTCCGCAGCCGCAGGCGCGCTCCGATTCGAGCGAGCGGCTCCTCGAACGCCTCGTGGAGCGCCGGCGGCGCGCCCTGCCGCAGCAGCTGGTTCCGCGAGCGCAGGGCGCGCAGGTAGTCGCGCGCGTCGGCCAGGTGGGCGGGATGCCGGTTCTGCACAGCCCGATCGAGGAGCCGGCGCCTCCCTTCCGGCCCTCCCTTGACCAGCGCCAGATCGTCCGGCGTGAAGGCGACGACCGCCAGCCCACCGAACAGCTCGTCGGGATCGCGCACGGGCTTGTTGTCGACGCGCGCCGACCGGCGTCCGTCCGCAACTGCCACGTCGACGTCGCGCACCCCGCCGGGCAGCTCGAATCGCCCGGTGACCGCGGCCTGCTCGCGTCCGAAGCGCACCAGCTCCGAGAGCCGCTGCGCGCGTAGAGGGCGCAGCGTGCAGAGCAGGTAGCAAGCCTCGAGGAAGTTCGTCTTCCCCTGCCCGTTCGGTCCGGCGAGCACGGTGGCGTGCGGCGAGAGCTCCACCGCCTGCGCCGCCAGGTTGCGAAAATCGATGGTCTCGACGCGCAGCAGCCGCAGCGGCTATCCCTTCACGCACATGTCGATCGGGATGTCCCCGCCCTTGCTCCTGCACTGGTAGCGGGGAGGACACCGCGGCGGCGGCGGGACCTTGAGGATCTTGTCGGTGGTCTGCGGGTCGCGGGCAGGAAAGCCAGGCCGCGTCTTGGTGAGTCCCTGCTCGAGGCCCGCGCAAGGCAGCGCGCACACGCCCCGCGGGAACAGCTTTCCCCTCTGGTCCCGCTGGCGCAGGCAGACGTGCGCCGGCGAGCTGCAATCGGCGCGCTTTTCGCAACTGCGCCCGATGCCCATGGTCCGCGGATCCCTCCTGGCGGTGGACTTCGGGCCGGCGCCACTCTTCGCCGGCGTCGCCTTCTTCCCCGGAGAGCTGGTGCGCCTCTTCTTCGACGGAGGCTTCTTCGCGGGCTCCTGCCGCGCCGGAGCGGCGATCCCCGCGTCCGCCTCCGCCGCGCCGCTCGCGGAGCCGCCGCGCCCGCCGTCCGTCTGGGCAATCGCGGCCGCGGAGAGGAACACACCGAGGACCAGCGCCCGCGCGGTGGGTTCCACGTGGAACATCAGATGCGCATCGGCATGATCACCGCGGTGTAGCGCGCGGCGGCTCCAACCTCGCCGATCGGCTTGAGCACGCCCGGAGATAGCTCGTCGCACAGCTCGACGTTCATCTGCGGCGCCTCGACCACGCTGAGCACGTCCATCAAGTAGCGCGCGTTGAAGCCGATCTGCAACGGCGTCCCTCCGTAGGAGACCGGGATCTCCTCCTTGGCGTCGCCCAGATCCGGATTCTGGCTGGTCACCCGGAGCATGTCCTTCTGCAGCTCGAATTTGACCGCGTTGGTTGCGCGGTCGCTGGAGATGATGCTCATGCGCTTGAGGGTGTCGAGCAGGCGCGGCCGATCGACGGTGACCGTCCGATCCGCCTCCTTGGGGATGACCTGCATGTAGTCGGGGAAGACGCCGTCGATGAGGCGCATCACCATGGTCAGGTCGCCGCGCCGGAACACGCCGGAGCTCTCGGTGAACCCCAGCTCGCAGGGACCCGTGCTCTCCTCGCCGAGGAGCCGGCGCAGCTCGAACAGACCCTTGCGGGGGACGATCACGCCCTTCTTCATGTTGAAGTCGCCCGGTGCCGGCCGCTCGATCAGCGACAGGCGGTGCCCGTCCGTCGCCACCATGCGCACGTTGCCCTGCCCGGTCTCGAAAAAGACCCCGTTCAAGTTGTGCCGGGTCTCGTCGGCCGAGATGGCGAACTGAGTCTTCTCGATCATCTCCAGCAGTTGCTGCGGCTCGATCCCGACGAACTGGACCTTTTCCGCGCGGGGAAACGGCGGGTAGTCTTCCGCGGGCTGCCCAACGATGTTGAACTCGGCCGCGCCGCTGGTGATCTTCACCCGGTTGTTCGCCTCGCGGCGGAGCACGCAGGTCTTCTCCGGCAGCGTGCGAACGATGTCGTAGAGCTCCTTGTGCTTCAGCGCGACCGCCCCCGGACGGTTCACTTCGGCCGGATGCGTGCCGGTCACTCCGATCTCCAGGTCGAACGCGGAGGCCCGCAGCCGCCCGCCCCCTTCGCCTTGGGTAGCTTCGAGGAGGACGCTGGCCAGGATCGGCATCGTGCTCTTCTTCTCCACGATGCCTTGTGCTCGGTAGAGGGCGCGGGAGAACTCGTCGATCCCGATCTGGAGCTCCATCGTGTGTAACCTTTCTGATCAGGAACTAGAGGATCTCGTCGTCGACGTAGAGCCTGTGATCTTGTGGGCCGCGGAGCCAGCCCCGGGACATCGCTGACGAAGCTCCTGGGGACGGCGGCCGGGCCGCTGTGTGAGCGGCCTGTGTAGCAACCGGGCCGGGCGGG
>DATFUN010000086.1:0-7451 GCA_035260805.1 Myxococcales bacterium
ATCGCCGCGAGCGGGAACATCCATCCGGGCCAGGTGTCGCTGTTCGAGCCGGTGCACGGCAGCGCGCCCGACATCGCGGGGCAAGGGAAGGCGAACCCGCTGGCGATGGCGCTGTCCGGCGCGCTGATGCTCGAGCACCTCGGTCACGACACCGAGGCGGGCCTCGTCGAGGAGGCCGTGCGCCAGCAGGTGGCTGAGGGCGCGCATACCCCTGACCTGGTCCCGATGCTCGGTGGCCCCGCTTCGACCACCGAGCACGTCGGGGAGGAGCTGCTCGCCCGCATCGAGGCTCTTGCTACGCGGCAGCCTGGGGCGCCGGCATCGGCTCGCCCGTGACTGAATGGTCACATGTCAACCCAGGCCGTGCGGCATCCGCCGGTCCCGGGCCGCACGGCTTCTTACGTCTCGGCTGTCGTCGGATCGATCACCGCGAGCACGCGCGCCACGCTGTTGGCCGGGAAGCTGCCCTGCCGCGCGTGCTCGCGCACGAGCTTCTCGTCGGGCGCCAGGTAGACGCAGTAGACCTTGTCCGCAGTGACGAAGCTCTGGATCCACTGGATCTGTGGCCCCAGATTGCGCAACACGCCGCACGACTTCTCCGAGATCCCCCGCAGCTCCGCGGCCGACAGCTTTCCAGCTCCCGGGATCTCTCGCTCGATGACGAACTTCGGCATGGATCACCCTTTTTTCCGACAGAGCCGGCACCCTAGCAGCTTCCGCGCGTTGGCGCCCTGCGGCTGGCCGTGGCACGTAAAGATTCAGAGCCGCTTGTAGAAGATCGCCGTCGGGCCCGGAACGCCGCCTTCGGGAAACAGCGCGTACTCCGGGATCTCGCCGACGCGGACGTAGCCGAGCCGCTGGTAGAGGTGATCGGCGGCGTGGCCAGCCATCGTGTCGAGGGTCAGGAGCGTCCGTCCGCGCCGCCGCGCCTCTCCCTCCACGGCATGCAGCAGGCTGGTCGCGATGCCCCGGCGCCGCCCGTCCCGGTGCACGAGGAGCTTGGCCAGCTCCGCGCGGTGCGGCTGATTCGGAGGCGTGTCGAGGATGAGCTGCACGGTCCCCATCAGCCGCGGACCCGCGAACGCGGCGAGCAGGAGGCGGCGCCCGGCGCGGACTTCGCCCGCCATCCGCTCGAAGAAGCCCCGCGCATCCTCGGCCGACAGCCCGGCGAGGAAGCTCACCGAGGCGCCGCCGGCGACCACGTCGAGGAGCACCTCGGCGAGCTCGGCGGCCCGCGCTTCGGCCTCGTCGGCGGACAGAACTCGAACCACGTCCGGAGCGTACGGCCTCCGCGTGTAGGTGTCGATGCGCTGTTCGATGCGCGGCACGGCGCCTGGCTTCCAGCGTGCCGAAGCGGGCCGCCGGCTCTACAATGCGAGTCTCGCCCCGGGAGCCAAACCGATGAAGCCGATCTCTGCCGATCTGGTGTTCCTCGCAGCGAAGCGCACTCCCTTCGGCACCTACGGCGGAGCGCTCAAGGACGTCTCCGCGACCGATCTGGCGGTGCACGCCGCCAAGGCCGCCGTGGCGCAATCGGGGGTCAAGCCGGAGGACGTGGACAACGTGGTGTTCGGCAACGTCATGCAGACCAGCGCCGACGCGATCTACCTGGCGCGCCACGTGGGGCTCAAGGCGGGATTGCCGCAGCACGTCCCCGCGCTGACCGTGAACCGGCTGTGCGGGTCGGGGTTCCAGGCGGTGGTGGACGCGGCCCTGGAGATGCTCGCCGGCTACTCGCAGTGCGCGCTGGTCGGCGGGACCGAGTCGATGTCGCAAGCGCCGCACGTCGCCCGGGGCCTGCGCTTCGGCGTGGGGTTTGGCAAGTCGCCGGCGCTCGCGGATGCCCTCTGGGAGGCCCTGACCGACAGCTACAACGGGCTTCCGATGGCGATGACGGCCGAGAACCTGGCCACCAAGTACGGCATCTCCCAGCGCGAGGTGGACGAGTACAGCGTCCTGTCCCAGAAGCGCTTCGCCGCCGCGCAGGAAGGCGGGCGCCTCGCGGAGGAGATCGCCCCGATGGATCTGCCCGGCAAGAAGGGCTCCGTGGTGCAGTTCGCGCGCGACGAGCACAACCGTCCCGAGACGACCGTAGAGGGCCTGGCGAAGCTGCCCAAGGTGTTCAAGAAGGACGGAGTCATCCACGCCGGCGCCGCGAGCGGCATCTGCGACGGCGCGGGCGCGCTGGTCCTGGCCACGCGAAACTTCGCCGAGAAGCGGGGGCTCAAGCCCCTCGGCCGCCTCCTCGGTTGGGGCATCAGCGGCTGCGATCCCTCGATCATGGGCATCGGGCCGGCGCCTGCCGTGCGCCGGGCCTTCGAGCGGCACGACGCGAAGCTGTCCGACTTCGATCTGTTCGAGGTCAACGAGGCCTTCGCCCCCCAGTACCTCGCCGTCGAGAAGGAGCTGGGGCTTCCGCGCGACCGTTCCAACGTGGACGGCGGGGCAATCGCGGTCGGTCATCCGCTCGCCGCCTCGGGCGCGCGCATCACCGCGCACCTCCTGTACGAGATGAGGCGGCGCGGAGCGAAGCGGGGAATCGGGTCCGCCTGCATCGGCGGCGGCCAGGGCATCGCGCTGCTCTTGGAGTCGGCGTAGGATCCGCCGCCGATGGCCGCGGAGCAGGACCTCTTCTTCGACTGGAACGCCGCGCACGCCGGGCCCGATCGTCTGGGCGAGGCGCTGGTGCTCGACGAGACGCTGCGCGACGGGATCCAGAGCCCCAGCGCGGTCGATCCGCGCATCGAGGAGAAGATCGAGATCCTGCACCTGCTCGACGAGCTGGGCGTGGTGCAGCTCGACCTGGGCCTGCCCGGGGCAGGTCCGCACCAGCGCGCGGCGGTGAAGCGGCTGGTGGAGGAGATCCGCGACGCCCGCTTGAAGATCCGCGCCAACGTCGCTTGCCGCACGGTGGTGAGCGACATCGCCCCCGCGGCCGAGGTGCAGCAGGAGACGGGGTTCCCGCTCGAGGTGTACGCGTTCATCGGCTCCTCGCCCATCCGCCAGTACGCAGAGGAGTGGGACCTCGCTTTCATCGAGAAGCAATCGGTGGAGGCGATCCGGTTCGCCGCGCGGCAGAACCTGGCCGTCACCTACGTGACCGAGGACACCACGCGGAGCAAGCCCGACGACCTCCGCCGGCTGTTCCTCTCCGCCATCGAGGCGGGCGCGCGCCGGCTCTGCCTCTGCGACACGGTGGGCCACGCCACGCCGGAAGGCGCGGCGGCGCTGGTCGAGTTCGCGCTGGAGGTCGTGCGCGAGTCGGGCGTGGAAGTGGGGCTCGACTGGCACGGCCACAACGACCGCGGGCTCGCGCTCGCCAACGCGCTGGCGGCGGGCGCTGCGGGCGCGACGCGGCTGCACGGCTGCGCGGCGGGGATCGGCGAGCGCGTCGGGAACACGGCGGTCGACCAGCTGCTGGTGAACTTGAAGCTCCTCGGCCATCCGGTGTACGCCGCCCGCGACATGAGCAAGCTGGTGCGGTTCGTCGAGCTGGCGGCGCGGGTGACCGGCCATTCGCTCCCGGTGAACTACCCGGTGGCCGGCGCCGACGCGTTCCGCACCGCCACCGGGGTGCATGCGGCGGCAATCGTCAAGGCGCAGCGCAAGGGCGACCACTGGCTGGCGGACCGCATCTACTCGGGCGTGCCAGCCGGCCAGTTCGGCAAGGAGCAGCAGATCGAGGTCGGTCCGATGAGCGGGCTCTCCAACGTGAAGCACTGGCTCGCCCGCCACGAGATCCCCGCCGACGAGCTGCTCGCAAAGGCGATCCTCCACCGCGCGAAGGATTTCTCGCGCACCCTCACCGAGGCGGAGCTGCTGCAGCTCGTGCGCGAGCTGCGCTCCGAGGCCAGGTCATGAGCCCACCCGTCTTCACCGGAATGAAGATCTTCTCCACCACCCTGGCCCGGGACCGCGAGCAGATGGGTGAGACCATCACCCGCTGGCTCACGGACAACCCGCTGCTCGAGATCGTCGACAAGATCGTCACCCAGAGCTCGGACAAGGAATTCCACTGCTTGACCATCACGCTGTTCTACCGCGAGCGCCCGCGAAGCTGAGGAGTGAAGGTTCCCGCCATGTCTCCCCGATCCTCCATGCCGATGGGCAACTTGAGCTTGCCGCCGTTCACGCGAGGCGTGAAATGGCTGCTGGTCATCGCGGTCGCGGTCTCCATCGCCGTCCCGCTCGGAGGAGGGGCCGGCCAGGTGTTCGGGGCGCTGGTCGCGCTCAGCCCCGAGGCGGTGCTGCACGGCTACGTCTGGCAGCTCTTCACCTATACGTTCCTGCACCGCAGTCCCGAGTCGATCATCTTCGCCGTGCTCGGCCTGTGGCTTCTGGGCGGTTCGCTCGAATCGATGTGGGGAACCCGCCGATTCGTCACCTTCTACCTCGCGACCTCGGCCCTGGCGGCATTCGCGACGGTGCTGGTCGCGCTGGTGTGGCGATCGGTCGCTCTCCAGATCTACTCGGGAGATGCGCCGGTCCTGAATGCGCTCGCCGCCGCGTTCGCGGTCTCGCTCCCGGGCGCGACGATCTTCCTCATCATCCTCCCCATCCAGGCAAGGCTCCTCTTGCCCATCATCGCGGGCATCACGCTGCTCAGCATCATCTTCGCAGGGAGTGCCGCGCCCTTCCTTCCGCACGCATTCGGGATCGGCGCGGGCGTGCTGCTCGCGGGCGGCGTGCGGACCCCGCGGCAGCTCTGGCTCCGTGTGCGGGTGTGGTGGATCGATCGCCGGCTGCGCAGCCGGCGGCTGCGCGTCGTTCGCGGCGAGGACGAGCCGGGCCGAGGCCGCAGCGGATCCGACAAGTACTTGCACTGACCTCCGCTACAGCTCGGTCAGATGGGCGACCGCGGCGCGGGCTACGTAGATGCGCTTGGTGTTGGTCTTGTGCGCGTCCAGCGGCACGAGAAAGAAGCCTCGGGGTCCTTCCTCGCCGACGCGGTGGCCCTCGATGCTGCGGCCGTCGGAGAAGGTGACGCGCAGCTTTCCGCCATCGGGAACGGTGGGCGGCTCGCCGGGCGCCAGCATGAAGAAGATCGCTTTCACCTCGCCGTGAGGCAAAAGCTCGGTCGAGCCGCCGCCCTGCGGCTGCAACGCGAACTGCGACCTGGACAAGTCTAGATCGGTGACGCTTCCGCGGCGGGTCCGGCCGGCGCGCGTGTGGATCGCGACGCGGTGCTCGCCCACCACGACCGTGCCCGCGGGGCGTCCCCGGCCGGATGCCATCGGCGGAGCATCCGCGTCCACGGGCGCCGGGAGATCGGGGTGATCGTGCGGGTTGAGCAGCACCACGGATTCCCCGTCGGCGACCGGCTGGAACGTCGGATCCATGATCGGCTGGAGCGCGGGATCGAGGTCCCCGGGGGGATGCAAAAAGGAGATGGGCTCGGCGGGCGCGTCGTTCGCCGCCTCTTCGACGGGGCGGAGCAAGCTGCTTGCGTCGCCCCCGTCCACCGGCCGCAGGAGCATCGTCGCCTCCTCGTCGGCGACGGCGTGCGGCGCGGGCCATTCCTGCGTGGGAGCCGCCGCCGGGGCCTCGGACCAATGCTCCGAGGTGGGTGCGGGACCCGCGGAAGCATCCCAGTCGCCGGCAGGCTGTGCGGGAGCTGCCCACGCCGACGATTCCTTGGACTCCTGCCACGCCTCGGGCTCGCTGGCCGGCGCCGCCGCGGACTCCGCCGCTGGAGTTATCGGCGCGAATCCGGCGTCGTGCGCGTGCGGAGTCCAGGCAGGCTCGGCCGCTGGTGGTACCGAGGGAGCCTCCATCGCCCAGCTCTGCTGGTCCGGTGCAGCGGGCGGGTCCACCGGCGTTTCGCTCGGCGGCGCCGCCTGAGCAGGAGGTGCGCCGAGGCGCGCGGGCAATGGCAGTCCGTGGGCGTGGGCCGGCCCAGGCAGGCCTTCCGACCAGTCGCCGGCCAGCGGGTCGGCCCTGGTCGCGGCGCTCGGCGAGTCAGGTGAGGGGGGCGCCTGCTCGGGCAGGGGCTCTGCTCGGACGTCGGACATGCGTGTGCGCGCTCCCGTTCGCAATCCAGCATAGCAGACAGACCAGCGCCTCCAGCCAGATTCCGGCGCCACGCTCCTCTTGGGGGAGCATGTGGGATGAGGCTTTCGCTGCAGGATTTACACACATCCACCCAGGCGTTAGACCTGCGCAATGCCCTCTCTCGTCCGGATCGGTGGAAAGCGCTCCGCCGCGCGGCCGCAAAGGCCTGGCGCCGAGGCGTTCCTGCCCACCAGCCTGGCCGAGGCACGCGCCCGCGGATGGGATCAGCTCGACGTGGTGCTGGTGAACGGGGACGCGTACGTCGACCATCCCACCTTCGGGGTGCCGCTCGTCGGGCGCGTGCTTGCGGCGCGAGGGTTCAAGGTCGGGATCATCTCCCAGCCTCGCTGGGACGAAGCGGGCTTCGCCGAGGATTTCGCGGCCTGCGGCCGGCCGCGCCTCTTCTTCGGCGTGTCGAGCGGCAACATGGACTCCATGGTCAACCACTACACGGCGGCGAAGAAGCGGCGCGCGAGCGATGCGTACACGCCCGGCGCCGCGCCCGGCCGGCGGCCCGACTACGCGACGGCCGTGTATGCGCGCCGCCTCAAGAAGGTGTTCCCCGACGTGCCGGTGGTGATCGGCGGAGTCGAGGGCTCCCTGCGGCGGCTCGCGCACTACGACTACTGGAGCGACCGCGTTCGCCACTCGATCCTGGCCGATTGCCCGGCCGATCTCCTCGTGTACGGGATGGGCGAGGTGCCGCTCTTGGAGATCGCCCGCCGGCTGGCCTCGGGAGAGGACATCTGCGGCTTGACCGACGTGCGCGGCACCGCGGTCCGCTTCCGCGACGACCCGGCGCAGTCCTGGCGCGCGCTCGCCGGCGAGCGCGACCGCGAGGAGATCCGTCTCCCGAGCTACGAGGAGATCTGCGCCGACAAGAAGGTCTACGCGGAATTCTCGCGGCTCTACCATCTCGAGCACAACCCGGACAACGCGCGCATCCTCGTGCAGAAGCACGGCGGCCAGCTCGTCTACGTGAACCCGCCCGCGCAGCCGCCCACCACCGAGATGGTCGACTGGGAGTACGAGCTGCCCTTCACGCGGCTGCCCCATCCCATGTACGGCGAGGCGAAGATCCCGGCCTGGGAGCAGATCCGCTTCAGCGTGACCATCATGCGCGGCTGCGCCGCCGGGTGCGCGTTCTGCTGCATCACCGAGCACCAGGGGCGCGACGTGGTCTCCCGCAGCGAGGAGAGCGTGCTGCGCGAGACGACGTCGCGGCCCTGGTGCTCGGTGATGCAGCAGAACGAGCAGCCCGCGGCGCAACCGCGCATGATGGTCACGCTGAAGCGGATCTGCTCCCACGCCGGAATGCGCGCCTCGGCGTACATGGGATGCGGCAGCCGCGTGAACGGCAACTCGTACTCCGCGTCGATCTGCTCGGTCGTGGGCGGCAC
>DATFUN010000087.1:0-7706 GCA_035260805.1 Myxococcales bacterium
GAGCCGCTACAGCGGCAAACGCCCTTTTCCCGGTCGGGGTGGTACCGCCTCCGAACGAATTTGCCTACAGCAACAACTGGTGCGGTCAGCGCTTGCGCTTGCCGCCTGCGGCGGCGCGGCGAGGCTCGACCCGCGCGGTCCGCGCGGCAGCGCGGTGCTTGGGGGCCGGTTTCTTGTGCAACTTCACTGCTTTCCGGAGTTTCACCGGCCGTACCTTCTCCGGCTTGGCCTCCTTGACCGGCGCCGGGGCGGGCGTCGGCTTGCTGCGGGCAGAGATCTTGGGCCGGCCCTTCATTGCGGCTACGTTGGGGTCGATCAGCCGCTGTGCGACCAACTGGCCGAGGATGTGCTCGACCGCTTCGTCGACCGTGGTCTTGGAGGTATCGACGATCACCTCGGGGTGCTGCGGCGGCTCATACGGCTCGCTGATGCCGATCAGGTTCTTCAGCTCGCCGGCGAGCGCCTTCTTGTACCGGCCCGTCCTGTCGCGCTGGATCAGCGTCTCGATGGGGCATTCCACGAAGACCTCGGCGAACCGCCCGATCTGCCGCCGGGCCTCGTCGCGCGTCTCCTTGTAGGGGCTCTCGATGGCCGCCTGCAGGACGATCCCCCCACCGCGGGTGACCAGGCGACAGACCCAGGCGAGCTTGCGAGCTTCGAGGTTGCGCTCGTCCTTGTTCTGCCCATGGGCGACGTTCAGGAACTGTTCAGCGTCGCCGCCGTCCAGCACCTCGACGGTTTTCCCCAAGCGCCGCAACCGGTTGGCAAGGCCGGCGGCCAGAGTGGATTTCCCGGCGCCGCTCATTCCGGTGAACCACACCGTAAATCCGGCCGACGTCGTGCCATTCATGTGTCGCACTCTCCGCCGAGGAACACTCAGTTGAAAACGCACATTACCGGTTGTCCTACCACCACGCAAGCAAATGCCTGCCCGGTCTCGCGTCCGATTGCCGAATTTTAGAAAGTCAAGTGTTCACGGGCACTTGTTCTTCAAGGAAATCGCGCCGCACCGCATCCCAGGTATAGAGCCGGGCCGCGTCCACCCCGCTCTGCTTGCAGGAGATGACCAGATACTGGACGCCCGGCCAGAGCGGCCCGTCGCCTCCGCCCAACGCCATGTCCCGGTCCTCACGGGAGAAATAAGCGCCGACGTCGGGATGCGAGTGGACGATGGCTGCCAGGCTGCCGCCATCCTGCTCGGCTTCCGCCAGGGCTGCGAGCACTTCCTTGGGATCCATCACGTAGCCGTCGCGGCCGCTGCGCTGGCTGTTCCCGGCCGCGGCCGCGGTGCCCGCGATGTTCGCGATGGGGACGAAGCGCAATGCCCCGGCGCCGGCCAGCACGAGCCCGCAGCATTCGGCCGGGTACGCGCCGCGCGCGTGGGCCGCCATCGCGGCCATCAACGGACGAAGATCCTCGCCGGTCACGGCATCTCCGGGGGCGGCAGGTACCGGTCGGCGCGATCGGGGAACAGCGTCACCACCACACCCGGGCGCGCGGCGGCGGCCAGCTCCTGCGCGATCTGCAGGGCGCCGACCGCCGCCGCGCCCGCGCTGTGGCCCGCAAGCAGCCCCTCGTCCGCGATGAGCCGATCGGCCATGTCCCAGCCCGCGTCGGTGGATACGGACAGCTTCCGGTCCAGTTCCTCTTCCCGGAAGATGGGCGGCACGATGCTGGAGGGCATGTGCTTGAGGCCCTCCAGGCCGTGCAGCGCCTCGGCCGGCTCGACCGCGACCACCTGCACCGGGCCGTGCCGCTTCAGGCCCCGGCCCGCGCCCATGATCGTGCCTCCGGTGCCGATGCCCGCGACGAAATGAGTGACGCGGCCCCGGGTGTCCCGCCAGATCTCTTCCGCGGTGGTCGCCTCGTGGGCGCGCGGGTTCATCGGGTTCGAGTATTGATCGGCGTAGAACCAGCGCTCCGGCTCCTCGGCGACGAGCTTGCGGCACAACCGGATCGCGCCGTCGGACTGCTCGAGCGGATCGCTGAAGATCTGCTGCGCGCCATACGCGCGGGTGAGCTGCTTGCGCGCCTCGGAAACGTTCCCTGGCATCACCAGCGCGACGGGTACTCGGAGGGCGGCGCCCAGCCATGCGTAGGCGATGCCGGTATTGCCGCTGGTCGAGTCGATCAGCGTGCGCGTCCGTTCGGGTCCGACCAGGCCGCGCTCGATGGCGTCCCGGACGATGAACAGCCCGGCGCGATCCTTGACGCTGCCGCCGGGGTTCAACCAGTCGAGCTTGGCCCAGATTTCCACTCCGGGCGTCGCGCGATCCAGCGAGCGCAGCCGGACCATCGGTGTGTTGCCCACCGCCTGCGCGAGCGCGTCGACGTTCATGGCCGTCCCAGTTGCCGCAGAGCGCGCAGCGCGGCCGCCGCGCCGCGCTCCGCCGGCGACGCGTGGCCGGCGGCCGGCGGGGAATCGTCGAGGTCGAGCTCGAGGTCGGGCGAGCAACCGGGGTCGGGCGCGGCGACGATCCGGACGTCAGGCGCGAGCGAGCGGCATTCTGCCACCGCGGCGGAATCGTCCAGGACGAGGATCCCGATGCCGGACGCCGCCAGGTATCGGGCCGCCCAGCGGGCCGCGCGGCCCGTTCCGTGGATTTGGACGCAGGAGGAGAGCAGGCGCTCCTGGCCTTCGCCGCCGAGCGCGTCGAGCAGCAGGTGGCGCGCGTACCGCTCCTGCTGCGCTTCCGTCAACCGCGCCAGAGCTCGTTCCGTCATGTTTCCGCTCTCCGCTATCGGCGGCCGCTAACCTCCGGCGATGGCCGGCACGATGGTCAGCTTGTCGCCCTCGGAAAGCGCGGTCTGGAGCGATTTGCCGTGCCGGATGTCCTCGTCGTTCCGGAAGATGTTCACGTACCGGCGCAAGCCCCCCTTCTCGTCGAGAAGCCGCTCGCGCAAGCCGGGATAGCGGCGCGAGAGGTCCTCCACGGCGGCCTGGACGGTGGCCGCGTTCTCGACGGACACCTCGCTCTGGCCCTGGGTCAGCGGCCGCAGCGGAGCGGGGATCTTCACGATGACTGGCATTCTCTTGGAACCTCCTCCCTCAAGGATGCCGCAGAGCGGCCTCCGGCGCGAGCGCGCAGGCGGAGCAGCGCGGATCCCGGGGCACCGGCACGTCCCGCTCGGTCCCCCGGAGCCCGTCCCACCGGTGGAGTCGAGCCGATGCATGCGGCGCCTCGCCGCGCAGGACGCGCACGGCTTCCGACGCCATCGCCGCCCCGACGATCCCGCAGAGGGGAGACGCCACCCCTGCCTCGGCGCAGGTCGGAAGTGCGCCCGGCGGCGGCGGCCCCTCGAACAAACAGCGCAAGCACGAGCCGTGGCCGGGCAGGACGGCGAGGAGCTGGCCGCCCCATCCCAGCACCGCGCCGTGGATGAGCGGGATCCGCGCGGCGCACGCGGCATCGTTCGCCTCGAACCGGGTCTCGAACGAATCGGTGCCGTCGAGCAACACGTCACACCCGGCCAGCAGCTCCGAGGCGGATCGCGGGCCGAAGCGCTGCACGCGCGCCTCGGCGCGGACGCCGGGGACGAGCTGGGCGAGCCGGCGCGCCGCCACCATTGCCTTCGGCTCTCCGGCGTCGGCCTCGGTGAACAGGATCTGCCGCGCGAGGTTGGAGCGCTCGACGCGGTCGTCGTCCACCAGCAGGAGGCGCACCCCGGGCATCTCCTCGGCGAGCGCCAGCGCCGCGGGGCACCCCAGTCCGCCCATCCCCAGGATGACCGCCGTGGTCATGCCGCGCGCTCCAGGCTGAACTCGCGCTCGCCGGCGGAAGTAATCAGCGCGAGCGCCCCTTGCTCCGCGGCCAGCGCGGCCGCCGCGGCGGCGGCGTGCGAAGCGAGGACGCCGCTGGTCCTCGCCAGCTCGGCGCGCGCGAGAGATGCCTCCGCGAAGGAGACCGGCCGCAGCTCGAATCCCGGCATGTCGATCCGCAGGGGCAGCTCGGGCAGCTCCACGTCGGCGGCGACCAGCGCGACGCCGCGCGTCTCGGGCCAGCGGGTCCGGACGGCCTGCACGGTTCCGAGCAGCGCGGCCGCTGCCCCGGCGGGTCCGATTACCGCGCCGGGCGCCGATGCGAGATCGGCCAGCACCTCGGCGCCGAGCGTGCGCGCGCACTGGGCCGCCGCCTTGGGTCCATCCAGCGGAGGCAGAGGCGTCCCGGGCAGCTCGCGCGCCCGGTGCATGGCCACCTCGCGCGAAGGCAGCTGCTCGAATCGGGCGCCCCACAGCCGCAACGCTTCGCGCATCTCGTGCGAGATCGCGCCGTGCACCGCGACGGCGAGTTGCACGCCGTGGCGCCGGGCCCAGCCGGCCGCCGCGAGGGCGCCTCCGGCGGTGGCCGCGAGCGAGGCCTGGCTCCCGCGCGGAAGCTGCGGGAAGATCCCCAGCGCGCGGTCTTCGACGCCGCCGCCGGGGAGGAGGGACTCGAGCTTGAGCAGGGCGCCGCGCCAGCGCAGGAGCGGCGTCGGTCGCTGCAACAGGTCGTCCATCCGCTGGCCTCCGCGAGCGCCGCAGAATAAGGATGCGCCATGAGGGCTGCAAGAATCGCCGTCCTGCTCGCCGCCGCCTGCCACGCCTCGCCTCCGTCCCCTCCCCTCGCTGCCGCACCGGACGCGCAGGCCGCCTCGTGCGTCGAACGGTGGCTGGCCGAGCGCGACCTGAACCAGTACGGAGACCCCGCCGGAACCATGTACACGGGCGGCACGCCGCTCTTCGACGAGCGGACGGGAAAGACCACGGACCGCATGGAGTACCTGCTCCGCAAGCACCCGGATCTCAAGCAGGCATGCCCCTCCGAGGTGCTGAAGGCGCCGTAAGCCGCAGGCGCGCTCGTTTGCCGCTGTTCGCCGGCCGCTGCTAGCATCGGCGCGTGGGGGGATCTCCGGCCGCCGCAGTGGGGCCTTTGCAGACCGGCGCGTTAGCGTCCGGCCGGGCGGAGTCGAGCAGCTCGGGATTCGTGGAGGACCGGTTCCTGACCCGGGCCCGCGGCTTGTTCTACGCGCGGATCGCCTTCCTCGTGCTGGGCCTGGGCGTCATCGGCGTACCGGGGTGGTCGCAGTCGTTCGGCGTGGGCGGCCGCGCCGCCTTCGCGGTCTACGTCGCCATGGTCGGCTATACGGCGGCGAACTACTGGCTGATCGGGCGCCCTCGCCTGGGGCGCGCGGTCACCTTCGTCACCCTCTGCTGCGACCTGTGCGTGCTGGTCTGGCTGGTCTCGATGACCGGCGGGCTGCGCAGCCCGCTGCTCGCCGCGCAGCTGCTCTTCACCACCCTGTTCGTGCTGCTGTTCCCGTCCCCCTTCGCGGTGGTGCCGCCGATCCTCACCTTCCCCGCCGTCGCCAAGCTCGATCAACTCCTCGGCGGCAGGGCGGTGGTGCAGTTCGACATCTTCATCCTGCTCTGGTACTCGGCGATCAACTGCATCCTCGTGTACCTGATGGTGTACTTGAACGAGCGGGACCGCGCGCGACACCGCGACCTGCAGCGGCTGCACCGCACCGTCCGGGAGATGGCCGTCGTCGAGGAGCGCAACCGCCTGGCGCGCGAGATCCACGATGGGCTGGGCGGGGTGCTCAGCAGCGTGGTCATCCAGAGCGAGTACCTCTTGAACATGATCGACGGCAGCGAAGTGCGCGCCCGGCTCACCGGCTCGAGCGAGTCGCGCGCCACCCTGCTGCCCGTGATCCGCAAGGAGCTGTCCGATCTGCACGGCGCGGCGGAGGACTCGATGGACGAGCTGCGCCGCTCGCTGCGGATGATGCAGGAGAACTTCGACCTCGTCTCCGCGCTGCAGGACTACTGCAAGGTGGCCGCCGGCCGCCACCGCCTGGAGGTGCGCTTCACCCGCGCCGGGCGGGAGCGATCGGTGGGCCCGGAGAGCGCGCTCGCGCTCTTTCGCGTGCTGCAGGAAAGCCTCACCAACGTCGCCAAGCACTGCGGACGCGGGACCGAGGTGGACGTGGCGCTCGCCTTCGGGCCCGGAACCGCAGCCGTGTGTGTCCAGGACCATGGTCCGGGGTTCCTCCTTCCTACCGATGGCTCCGAGCTCTCGCGCGAGGGACACTTCGGCCTGGAGAACATGCGCGAACGCGCCACCAAGGTGGGGGGCAGCTTGCAGCTCTCCTCCGCCCCGGGGCGCGGAACGCGCATCGAGCTGACCGTCCACGCCGGAGAGGAGCAAGCGAGATGAACGCCGCGTCCGCCAGGCCAGGAGAGAAGATCAAGGTGGTGGTGGTCGAGGACCAGCCGCCCGTGCTCAAGAACCAGCTGAAGATCCTGCAGGACTCGCCGGAGATCGAGGTGGTGGGCACCGCCCTCTCGGGCGAGGCGGCGCTGATGCTCCTCGAGAAGCAGCAGCCCCACGTGGTGCTCCAGGACCTGGGGCTCCCGCGCATGAGCGGGATCGAGGTGACCCGGGAGGTGAAGAAGCGCTGGCCCGGCGTCGAGGTGCTGATCTTCACCATCTTCGACGAGGAGGAGAAGGTGCTGGAGGCGGTGAAAGCCGGCGCCTCGGGCTACCTCCTCAAGGGAGCCACGGGCGAGAAGGTGATCGACGCAATCCGCGAGGTGAGAGCGGGAGGGAGCGTGATCCAGCCCAACCTCGCCCGGCGGCTGCTGCGGCACTTCCGGGTGCCGGAGGACTCGAACGCTCCGCCGCAGCCGGAGCCGCTGCCGCCGGGGATCCGCGAAGAGCCGCCCATGCGCCCGCTCACCGTGCGCGAGGTCGAGATCCTGCGCCTCATCGCAAAAGGGCTCTCCAACAACGAGGCGGCACGCGTGCTGGGGCTCTCCCGCTCCACCGTGCGGACGCACCTCGAGCACATCTACGAGAAGCTCGAGGTCACCAACCGGGTGGAGGCGGTGACGGAGGGGCTGCGAAAGGGGCTGATCGAGGTGTAGGCGCCGACTAGGTGGAGAACTTGAAGGGGGCGCGGTCGACGAAGAGCGGCTCCGACTTGCGGGAAGCGCCCGACTCGTCCTTCACCACGAAGTAGAAATGGCACTCGTTCCCGCCCGCCGCGTCGGCGGGGATCTGCAGCTTCACCTTCTGCTTCACCGTGGCGCCGGCCTGCACGTCGAGCTTCTTCACCGACTTGTCCTGCGACGGGTCGGCGGACTGCGCCCAGATCTCGACCTCGAGCGAGCCCTTCGGGTTCTTGCATTCGATCTGAAGCTCGACCTCCTGGCCGTTGAGCGCGCGCTGCACGGTCCAGCGCGCGGCGGAGATGCTGGGCGCCTTCTCGTCCTTCTTCTCGTCCTTGGCGAGGTCCTGCTTGCCCTTCTCGTCGGGTCCCGCCTGGCGCGAATCGGACCCCGGCTGCGCCTGCGGCTTGGTCACCTGCGCGGCCTGCTCGAGCAGGATCTTCAGCGCGTTGATGATGTAGCTGCCCAGGCCTTGGGCGTCGGCGCCGTCGTCGATGAACACGTCGGGCGACCCCTCGATGATGGGTCCCGAGCCGCCGCAGTGCTGCGTCTTGTCGTTCATGCGCGCAAACGGCTTGCCGTTCACGTAGACCGACGGGGATCCCTTGGCCACCTTGAACGTGTTCGGGCCGCAGCAGACGGCGTGAATCCCGAGATCGTCCTGCCGCGCCGCCCCGCGATCGTTCACCAGGACGTTGGTGGAGGCGGCGACGATGGGGCCCACCCCGGGGTGCGGGCAGGCGGGGCAGCCGTGGGCGTCCTGGTCGACCTGCGC
>DATFUN010000088.1:0-4136 GCA_035260805.1 Myxococcales bacterium
GGTCCGCCCGCCGCGTTCCCGGCGTCGAGGCCCACCTGCGCAGAGTCGGGGCGCTCGGTGGCGCCCACCACCTGCATTCCGTCCTCCGCGCGCACGGCCTGCAAGACGCGGCCGCCCATGCGGCCCGCCACGCCGCAGACCACGACGCGCAAAGGCTTCATGTCAGGCCGTACGCCGCGAGCGCCGCATCGACCTGCGCGGCGCCTCGCTCGGAGACGGGCACCAGCGGCAGGCGCAGCTCGGGGGCGATCTTGCCCATGCGGAAGAGCGCGTGCTTCACCGGAAGCGGATTGGTCTCGCAGAAGAGCGCGCGGACCAGGGGAGCGAAACGGACCTGCGCGTTGCGCGCCGCCTCGAGGCGCCCGGCGAAGAAGTCGTCGCACAGGACGGCGAGATCGCGCGGGGCCACGTTCGCCACCACCGAGATCACGCCTGCTCCGCCCATCGCCAGGGTAGGCAAGGTGAACATGTCGTCCCCGGCGAGGATGGCGAACGGCCTCCCTTCGCAGCGTTCCTGGATCTCGGCGACGCGCACGACGTTGCCGCTCGCCTCCTTGACGCCGGCGATCCCCGGCACCCGCGAGAGCCTGCCGAGGGTCTCGGGCAGGATGTCCACGCTCGTGCGGCTAGGGACATTGTAGACCACGATCGGGAGGCCGCCGCGCGAGGCCACCGCCTCGAAGTGCCGGAACAGGCCTTCCTGGGTCGGCTTGTTGTAGTAGGGGGTCACCACGAGCGCGGCGTCCGCGCCGGCTTCCTTGGCGCGCAGCACGTTCTCGATGGTCGACGCGGTCGAGTTGGTGCCGCAGCCCGCCACCACCGGCACCCGCCCGCGCGCCTCCTCCACGTGGAGGCGCACGACGCGCGCCGATTCCTCGGCGGTGAGCGTCGCGCCTTCCCCGGTGGTGCCGGAGGGGACGAGCCCGTCGGTCCCGCTCTCGAGCTGCCAGCGCACGAGCGAGCGCAAGGCCGGCTCGTCCACCTTCCCGTCGCGGAAGGGGGTGATGAGGGCCACGAAAGAGCCGCGCAAGCTGAGCACGGTATCCTCCCAGCGCGACACGGCCGCGCGGAAGCGGGGACTCTACTGTCGCGCAGAGGGGCCCGCAACGCACCTCGAGATCAGACCGTCTCCCCGCGCACCAGGTCGTCCAGCGTCTCGCGGCGCCGCACGACCCGGAACCGCGCGCCAGACACCAGCACCTCGGCCGGGCGCGGGCGCGCGTTGTACTGGCTGGCCATCGACATCCCGTACGCGCCGGCGGTGCGCAGGACGACCAGATCGCCGGCCTCGAGCGGAGGCAGGCGGCGGCGGGAAGCCAGGACGTCGGCGCTCTCGCAGACGGGCCCGACCAGGTCGACCACTTCGGTGCCCGGGCGCGGCCGCCCGACCGGCTCGACCGCGTGGTAGGCGCCGTAGAGCGCCGGCCGCAAGAGGTCGTTCATGCCCGCGTCGGCCACCGCGAACCGGCGGCCGCGGGCGCCGCGCTTGCGCAGGAGGATGCGCGCGAGCAGCACTCCGGCGTTCGCCAGAAGGAGCCTGCCCGGCTCGACCAGGATGCGCGCGTCGAGCCCGCGCAGGATCTGCGACAACGCTCGCCCGTACTGCTGCGGGGAAGCGGGAGCGGGTCCTTCGCCGTACGGCACGCCCAATCCTCCTCCCAGGTCGAGGTGCCGCAGCGCAAGCCCCGCGGCGCGCAGCTCCTCGAACAACGCGCGCATCTTCCGCGCCGCCTCGACGAACGGACGCACCTCTCCGATCTGCGAGCCGATGTGGCAGGCGAGCCCGACCACCTCGAGCCCGCGCAGCTCGCCGGCGAGGCGGAAGGCGGCGCGCGCGCGCGACGCCGGCACGCCGAACTTCGAGGTGGCCAGCGCGGTCGCGACGTACGGATGCGTGCGCGCGTTCACCTCGGGATTGATGCGCAACGCGACGGGCGCGCGCCGCCGCATCGAGCGCGCCACGGCGTCGAGCTGCTCCAGCTCCGCCTCGCTCTCGCAGTTGAACTGGAGGATCCCCGCGCGCAGGGCGGCGCGCAGCTCGTCCTCGCGCTTGCCCACCCCCGAGAAGACGATGCGCCGCGGCTCGGCGCCGGCGCGGAGCGCGCGATGCAGCTCGCCGCCCGAGACGATGTCGAAGCCGAACCCCTCCTCCGACAGGAGCCGCAGGATGGCCAGGTTCCCGGCGGCCTTCACGGCGTAACAGGGAAGGAGGTCCAGCCCCCGCAGCGCGGCGCGGAACACGCGCGCGTGCCGCCGGACGGTCGCGGTCGAGTACACGTACGCGGGCGTGCCGACTTGCTCCGCGATGCGGACGAGCGGGACGCGCTCGCAGTACAGCTCTCCGCGCCGGCGGACGAAGTGGTTCACGGGGAGCCGGCGTCGGAGGTCGAGGGAGCGGTCGAAGTGGGCGGCGGCGTTGGGCCCGGGGTCGCCGGCCCCGCGTCGGGCACCTCCCTCGCCGGGGGCTGGGGCGACCCCTTCGCGCCGCAGTACGCGGTCGCGATCAGGGCAGCGAGCACCGCCGCGCGCAGCATCAGAACGGGATGGCGAGGATGAACTTCACCGCGTGCGCGATGGAGGTGTCGCCCGTCAGTCCGGGCGGCGGGTTCAGGTTGCGGAGCCCGTTGAAGGGCAGCAGCAGCCCATAGGCCAACCCGCTGTGGAGCCGGTCGGAGGTGTCGTAGGTGATGCCCACGTTCAGCTCGAGGCCCAGCCCCTTCGACAGCCCGGGCGTGTTCTCCGCATAGAAGGCCTGCGCGTACATCATCGAGCCGAGGATCTCGAAGCCGGTGTCGTCCCCGCCGCCCGTCCTGCGTCCGGTGGGTCGGTACCGCAAGGACGGCTTCAGGTACCAGGCCGAGGTCACCGCGGTGATGAGGTTGCGGAAGAGGATCATGTCGACGTTGAAAGCGCGGTTGAAGACGAAGTTGTTGATCCGGCCGTGGGTGTGATCGGGATTGGAGAAGTCGAGGTGGTTGCCGTCGATGTCGCCGGGTCCGGCGGCCCTGAACGGCGTAACTCCAGGGGGCACCGGCTGGAGGTTGCCGCTTCCGTCGCGCCATGGCCGCGCGCCGAATCCGAAGCCGCCCTTGTCGCCCGACGCGGCGCCCGCCTCGACCCCGACCAGCAGCGCGTCGGCGGGGAGCAACGCCACGTCGGTCTGCAGGGCGCCACCGAACTGCAGGAAGCTGATCGATTGGGTGAGCTGCGGATTGGTGGCGATGTCCACGTCACGCAAGGCGCGGTTGCCCACGTTCCCGATGCTGGAGGCAACCTCCAGGTCCAGGCGCCACTTGCGCTTCTTGAGCGAGAGGAAGACGTCCGGCTGGTAGAGCTTCGCGTCGCGCTTCACCACCAGGCTGCGCAGCGACTGGAACTGGGCCAGGGTGGTCACGTTGTCGAGGTTGGTGGTGACCACCGTGTCCCAGCCCTGCGTCCGGTAGTCGAGCAGCAAGCCGTAGTTCACCACCCACTGGCCGGCGTCGAGCTTGCGCTTCACCGTCTCCGGAGAGTCGAGCCGGGTGACGGAGACGCCGAGCCGGTACCCGTCGTCGAGCGTGTCCAGATCGACGCTGCGGCCCAGCTCGCCGAAGTCGCCGGTGGTCCCCGGTCCCTTGAAGAGCAGGTCGAACATGAAGGTGAAGGTGTGGCCCTTGATCTCGCGCGGCGCGAACGCGATCCGGTCGTAAGTGTCGCCGTAGTCGCAATCGAGGCAGTTGCCGTCGTTGTGCAGGATCCCCAGCCCCCAGTGGTAGCCCATGCGGCCGAAGAGCAGCTCGCCGAGCTGGGTGTTGACGCGGCCCCAGACGCGCTTGAGCCGGATCACGTCGGCGAGGCGCGTCGTCTCGAGGACGTGCAGCGGAGTGAAGGGGGAGAGGAACGGATCGGATACCGGGCTGGAGCCGAGCAGCACGTTGTCGAGGAGGTCCGCCTGCACGTAGATCGAGAGGTCCTCGCTCACCTCGAAGGTCGGCTCGAAGCGGAAGCGCAGGTTGGCGTCCGACTGCGAGTGGTTGCCGCCCGTGCCGATGTACGGCCCCGGGAACAGCGTGTGCGCCGTCTGGTCAGGTCCGCGACCGAGATCGAAGTTGTAGAGGAACTCGCCGCGCATCCGGAAGTACCCGTGCGGCTGGAAC
>DATFUN010000089.1:0-7872 GCA_035260805.1 Myxococcales bacterium
GTCGAAGATGAAGTCGTACTTCGGGTCGTTCATCATCGCGCGCAGCTGGGTGAGCGTGGCCATCGGGGTGGCGCCCACGCCGTCCACGCCGCGGACGTTGATGCGGCTGTTCTCGTCGATGATCTTCGCCTTGAACGACCCGTCGAAGCCACCGAAGGGGCGCAGCGGCGGGCCTTCGATCTGCGGTCGCCGCGTCTCCTCCCGGGGAGGAGGCTGGCCGTACAGGTCGGGCGCCGCGGGGCCGAGGGCCGCCATGTCGCCGCCGAGCAGCGCCGACATGGCGTTCGAATCGATCGGCAGGATCTCCCACAGCCGGATGCCGAGGTTGTTCGCGGCCGGCGGCGCCCCCGGCGGTCGCGGGGCCGCCCCGGTCCCCGTTCGCCCTCCCAGAGCGCCGGAGAGCATGGGGCCGAGCTGCCCGCCCAGCTGGTCGATCTGCTTCTGGAAGTGCAGCAGGAGGCGGGAGAGGCTCACCGCCGAGCGGGCCAGGTAGAAGGCGCGCAGCTCGTCGCGAGAATTTTCCGCCAGGCGCAGGCTGACGCGCGACTGGTAGCCGAACTCGACCGCGATCGAGCTCAAGATCGCCACGGTGGTGAGGACCAGGATGAGCGCCACGCCGCGCCGCGAGCGGATGCCCGCCGACCTGCCTCGCCGCGCCCGGGAGCGCTCTGTGGGAAGCGGCCTGTGCATCAGAAGTCCAGCGGCTGGGTGAGGAAGATCTTCGCCTGCGTGGTGTACGTCCTCTCCTTGCCGTCTTCGCCGCGCACGGTCAGGGAGAGCCTCACGCGCGGGGGGACCAGCACGCCTCCCGTGCGGTCGGCGCCGTTCGAGTTCCACTCCGCGCGCCACTCGCGATCCTTGGGCTCCCACGCTTCCACCGAGAAGCCGACCACGCCCTCGGCGAGCACCGACTTGTCGCCCCCGCGCTCCGGGTCCTCGTCGAGCAGCGGCTTCACCCGCCGGAACAGGTCGCGCTTGGAGCCGTCGCGCGGATCGGGGCCGATCGAATACTCGAAGAGGGCCTGGTCCGATTCCTTGGCGTCCACGTGCAGGCGCTCGTGGGCGAAGGAGGTGAAGATCAGGTTGGCCTCGCGGCGCCCGTCGCGCAGGCGGAAGAGCGTGGGGCGCTCGCGGAACCGCTTGCGATCGTAATGCTCGGAGAGGAAGGACATGGACACCTCACGCGCCAGCCGGCCCAGCGAGCCGCGCACCATCTGGTCGCGCTCCTCCGCCTGCTCCACCCGCGCCTTGACCGAATAGGCGCCGTCGAAGCTCTTCCAGGTGAGGCCGCCGATGAGGCCCAACACCGCCACCGCGATGAGCACCTCCAGCAGCGTGAAGCCGCGGGCGCGCGTCATTGCGAGTCCCCGTCGCCGGAGGCGCGGCCGACCCGCGGCGTCGGCGGCTGTCCCAGTTGCGGCTGTCCCAGCTGCGGCTGTCCGAGCTGCGGCGGCGCCTGCGGGGCGGGCTGCGCCTGGACCTCGCCTGCCTTGCCCACCGACTCGGGCAGGATCACCATCTCCTGCGAGGCCGACACGCTGCGCTCGTCCTTGCCGTCCTTCCAGCTCACGGTAACGCGCACCTCGCGCACGCTCTTCTTGAGCGTCTCGATGAAGCCTTGCGCCTGTCCCTGCAGCATCCCCGCCATCGGACCGCCGGCGAGGCCGGCCATGCCGGCCGTCCCCGCGGCGCCACCTCCCGGAAGACCCAGGGCGCTTGCGGCGGAGGCGAGCCCCTGGGAGAGCCGGTTGCCGCTGCTCGCGGCGTCGCCGGCGTTCCCAGGCCCCATGCCGAGCAGGGCGAGCAGCTGCGCGGGATCGAGCTGGACGTCGGGCTTCAGGATCTCGGCGCGCCACGCATAGCCCGGGCTGCCCTCCTCCTCGAAGGAGCCGCGCTTCTCGTCGTCGAAGTCGGAGAATCCGTCCTTGTGGAGCTGGTCCTCCAGGTCGGTCATCTTCGCGCGCAAGAGCAGCGTCGCCTCGGTGGCCCGGCGCGAGTACGCCTCCATCGCCACGGCGCCGCCGGTCAGCCCGGAGATGGCCACCAGGGACACCGCCAGGATGGCGAGGCTGATCATCACCTCGAGCAGCGTGAAGCCGGACTCGCCTCGCGCGGAGCGGCTCATTTCTGCCCCTCCGCATCCACGCGCCCGCTGGCGATGCGCACCTTGCCGGTGAGCGGCTCGACCAGCACCGTGTTCACGTCGTCGCCCTGGGCGAGCTGGATGGAGGCCGTCTCGGTGAGGCCGCTCGGCCAGAAGTAGAGGAATGCCTTACCGGCCACGTATCGCTCCGGCTGGTGCGAGACCCACACCGCGGCGAAACGGACCGAGCTGCCGAGCTCGGTCTTGGGAATGTGGCCGGTCGGCGCGAAGGCGCTCTTGCGGGCAAGCTCGGCGCGCGTGCGCTCTTCGTCCGTGATGTTGTTGTCTCCACGCTGGGCCACCGTGGCGAGCAGCTCCTCCTCGCGGGTCGCTTCCCGCGCGCCGCTGCGCGCGCGCTCGCCGCCGGCGGCGAGCCGCACTGCGCCCTGCGCGCACTCCGACCAGTAGGCCGAGGCGTCGAGGTCCATCACCAGCCGGCAGCTGCGCCCGGCGACGGCCGAGGCGCCGTACAGCGAGCGGATGCCCCCCGCGAGCTGCCCGGTGCGCTGCCGGAGCTGCACGCGCGCGACGCTGGAGATGGTCGGCACGGCGAGCGCGATCAGTCCCGCCACGATCGCGAGCGCGATGCCGATCTCCAGCAATGTCATCCCGCGCGCGCGCATCGGAGGCTACTTGCCTCCCTGCGCCGTGGGCGTCGAGGTCTCGCCGCCGTGGACCGTGATGTCGTCGCCGCCGCCCTGCGCCTTGTCGGGGCCGTACGAGTACACGTCGTATCCGTCGCCGGTCTTCAAGTATTGGTAGTCGTTTCCCCACGGGTCCTTGCGGAGCTCCCGGACGAACTTGGGGGTGAGCGCGGTGAGATTGTCCGGCCAGTTCCCCGTCTCCACGTGGTACAGGTCCACGCCCTGCGAGACGGCCTGCAGATCGAGCTTCGCGGTCTTGATCTGCGCTTCTTTCAGGTTCTGGAAGACGTTGAACCCGATCGCTCCGGCGATCAGGCCCAGGATCACCAGCACCACCATGATCTCGATGAGGGTCATGCCGCGGCTGCGGCGGAGCCTTCGGAGGCGTTCGATCTTCTGCTGCATGGCTGTCCTCATTTGGGAACGAAGCTGGTGAGCTGCATGATGGGCATGAGGATGGAGAAGACGATGAATGCCACGCCTCCGCCCATCACCACGATCATGATCGGCTCGAGGAGGCTGGTGAGCGCGCCGATGCGCATCTCCACCTGCGCGTCGTAGCTGCGCGCCACGTTCTGCAACATCTCCTCGAGCTGCCCGCTCTTCTCGCCGATGGCGATCATGTGGTGCACCAGCGGGGGAAACTGGCCGCTGCGCTTGAGCGGCGCGGCGATGCTCTCGCCCTCGCGGATGGCGTCGCGCGCGTCCTCGATCACCCGGGCGAGCAGCGAGTTGTGGACGATGTTCTTCACGATGTCGAGCGCGGTCAGCAGCGGCACGCCGGAGCTGAGCAGCGTGGCGAGCGTCTTGGCGAAGCGCCCCAGCGCCAGCATGCGCACCAGCTCGCCGAAGATGGGCAGCTTGAGCTGCTTCGCGTCCCACCAGTCGCGCCCCTGGGGGGTCTTGATCCAGCGGCGCAAGCCCCAGGCGGCCAGAGGCACGCCGACGAGCAGCGCGTACCAGTAGTCGCGCGCGAAGCTCGAGGTGGCGATGAGGATGCGCGTGGTCCAGGGCAGGGCGACGTTCATGTCCTCGAAGATCTTGGTGACCTTCGGGATCACCACCACGAAGAGGATGCCGACGATGACCACGCCGACCAGCACCATGATCGCGGGGTAGAGCATCGCCCCGAGCAGCTTGTTGCGCAGCGTCGCTTGCGCCTCGGTGAAGTCGGCGAGCCGGGTGAGGACCACGTCGAGCGCGCCCGACGATTCGCCGGCGCGGATCATGTTCACGTAGAGATTGGAGAAGATCCGCGGGTGGTCGGCGAGCGCGTCGGCGAGCGAGGCGCCCTCGTTGACCCGCTGCTTGACCGCGCCCAACACCTTTTTCAGGCGGGGATGCTCGACCTGCTCCACCAGCGCGGCGAGCGACTCCGGCAGCGTGATGCCGGCGCCGATCAGCGTGGCGAGCTGCCGCGTGGAGATCGCCAGGTCCTGCGCCGACACCCGCGACCCGAAGAGCGCGCGGAGGTCCACCTCGCGGGACAGCCCCTGTCCGCTGAAGGCCTCGACCTTGGCCGCCGAAGCGACCGCCGCCGCGCCCTCCGCGCTGCGGGCGTCGGTCAAGAAGATGCCGTCCTTGCGCAGGACGGACCGGAGCGCCTTGCGGCTCTCTGCGTCCTTGAGCCCCCGGACCGACTTCCCCGCCTCGGTCAGGCCGCTGTACTCGAACACAGGCATTTTGTGCTCCCTCGCGGCTTAAGCGAGGTCCTCCTGCGTGACGCTCAGCACCTCGGCCACGCTGGTGATTCCGCGCAACACCTTGCGCCCCCCGTCCTCCATCAGCGTGCGCATGCCCTTCTGCACCGCGGCGCGCTTGATGCTGCCGCTGTCGACCTTCTTCACCGCCAGCTCGCGGATCGCGTCGTCGACCATCATGATCTCGTAGATGCCGGTGCGGCCGCGGTACCCGGTGCCGTTGCACGCGTCGCAGCCCTTGGGGCGATAGATCATCCGCGGCTCGCGCGGCTTCTGCTTCTCGGTCGAAAGGCCGATCTCCTTCAGCTCCTCGGGAGTCGGCAGGTACGCCTCGCGGCACTCCTTGCACAGCACGCGCACCAGGCGCTGCGCCAGCACGCCGATGAGCGAGGACCCGACCAGGTACGCCTCCACCCCCATGTCGATGAGACGGGTGATGGCGCCCGCGGCGTCGTTGGTGTGGACGGTGCTGAACACGAGGTGGCCGGTCAGCGAGGCCTGGATCGCGATCTCCGCCGTCTCGCGGTCGCGGATCTCGCCCACCATGATCACGTCGGGATCCTGGCGCAGGAAGCTGCGCAGGCCGTTGGCGAAGGTGAGGTCGATCTTCGGGCTGACCGGCGTCTGCGAAATGCCCTGGAGCTGGTACTCGACCGGGTCCTCGATGGTCATGATGTTCAAGTCCGGCCGGTTGATGATGCTGAGCGCCGCATAGAGCGTGGTGGTCTTGCCGCTTCCGGTGGGCCCGGTGACCAGCACGATCCCGTTCGCCTTGTGGATCAGCCCCTCCATGGCGGCGAGCTGGTCCTTGTCCATCCCGATCTCGGCCAGGTCGAGCAGCACCGCGCTCTTGTCGAGGAGGCGCATGACGATCCGCTCGCCGAACACCGTCGGCGTCGTGGAGAGGCGGATGTCGATGTCGCGGCCGGCCAGCTTGACGCGGATGCGCCCGTCCTGCGGCAGCCGCTTCTCGGCGATGTTCAGCCCGCCCATGATCTTCACGCGGGACGCGATGCTGTTCTGGAACCGCTTCGGCGGCCGGATCACCTCCTGCAGCACGCCGTCCACCCGGAAGCGCACGCAGATGTCCTTCTCCTGCGGCTCGATGTGGATGTCGCTGGCGCGCTCCTTGGCGGCGCGGAAGAGCAGCGAGTTGACCAGCCGGATGATGGGCGCCTCGTCGCTGGAGTCGAGCAGGTCCTGCGGCTCCTCCAGCTCGTGCGCGACCATGTCCAGGTCGCCGGCCTCGAGATCGCCGACCAGCTGCTCCGCCTCGTTCGAGGCACGGTCGTAGACCGAGTTGATGCAGTCGAGGATGGCCTGCGACGGCACCAGGACGGGCGAGATGCTGGCCCCGAGCAAGAGGCGCACGCTGTCCAGCGCGCTCGAGTCGAGCGGGTCGGCGATGGCCACCAGCGCACGCGCGTCGCCGTCGACCTCGATGCGCAGGGGCATCAGCCGCGCCTGCTTGGCGAAGTTGATCGGCACCAGCTTGACCAGCTCCGGCGATATTTCTTCCGGCGCGAGCCGCATCTGGTACGGCAGCTCCAGCTGCGCCGCGAGCGCCTTGAGCACCTGCTCCTCGCTGCACGCCTTGAGCGAGATCAGCACCTCGCCCAGCCGGCCGCCGCGCTCGGCCTGCGCGGCGAGCGCCTCCGCGACCTTCTCCTGCGGCACGGCGCCCTGCGCGACCAGGATCTCCCCGATCGGCCGGCCGGCAAGGCTGGCCCCGGCGGCCTTGGCGCGAGGAGCTTCAGCCTGGGCGAGGGTGGGGTCCATTCGAGACTCAACCTCCAGGAGGCCTTGATTCTTCCGGTGGAGGCGGCTGCGGCGGAGGGGGCTGCGGAGGCTGCGCTTCCTCTCTCGGCCGACCGTTCTGCTGGGGCTGGGGCTCGGGCTCCGTCTCCGGGCTCTCCTGGACGCCGGGCGGGGGCCCTTTCTCGTCTGGAGTGAGCGGGGCGGGGCTCGGCGGCTCGGCTGGACGCGGACGCCCATCCGGTGGCGCGGTGCCGCGCGCCGGCGCGATCACGCGCTGGTCGGCGGCGCCGGGGCCACCGTTTTCCAGCCGCGACATCTCCGTCTGCACCCCCTTGCGCAACCTGGTCAGCATCCCCGCCTTGCGTTCGTAGTCCACCGCCGCCTGGTACTTGGCGTCCTCTCCGTAGAAGCGCTTCACGAACTCGGCCCGCTCCGACATCTTGCGCTCGAAGATCCGCCGGTAATCGCTCTGGTCGCGGATGATGTAGGGCGTCAGGAAAAGCAAGAGGTTGCTCTTGGTGCGGGTGGTGCTCTCGTTGCGGAACAGCCAACCGAGGATGGGCAGCGAACCGAGGAACGGCACCTTGGAGATGCCCTTGACCGTCCGTTCCTGGATGAGACCGCCCAGGACCACCGTCTCCTGATCCTTCACCAAGACCGTCGTTTTCGCCGAGCGCTTGCTGGTGGTGGGACCGAGCTGGGGGTCGGTGGAGGCGATCTCCTCGGTCTGCTCGTCGACCTCCAGCCGGACGGTGTCGCTGGCGCTGATCTGCGGCTTGATGCGCAGCCGCAGCTCCACGTTCTGCCGCTGGATGGGCGCGAACAGCGAGCCGAGCCCGCCGAGGCCCAGGAGGTTCGTCGGCACCGTGCTGCCGGGCGTCGTGGTCCCGGGGGTGGTCCCGGTCGTGGTGCCCGTGTTGAGAAGGCCGCCCAGGTTCGGCGCGAACCCGGCCTGGAAGGGGACGTTCTGCCCGACGATGATCTCGCCCTCGGTGTTGTCCACCATGGTGACGTGCGGCGTGCTGATCACGTTCACGTCGCTCGAGGTCTGCAGCGCGTTCAGCACCACCGCGAACGACGGCAGCGTCAGGCCCAGCCCGGGGACGGTGATGGGCGGCCCCTGCAGGCCGGCGAGGAAGCCGCTCAGCGAGGCGAGCCCGGCCACGCCAGCCAGCGAGTTGAGCCCGCCCAGCTCGCTTCCGAAGACGAGCGGAGCGGGTCCGTTCGCGTTGCGGAAGTTCACGTTGTCGATGATGGTGCCCGCGTGCGCCGAGACGCCCAGCTTGGTCTGGTCCTGCAGGCTCACTTCCATGATCACCGCCTCGACCAGCACCTCGCGGCGCGGCACGTCCAGCTTCTCGATCACCTTGGTCAGGTTCCGGTAGTCGGACGCGCTGGCGATGATCACCAGCGAGTTGGTGGTCTTGTCCGCGGTGATCTTCACTTCGCCGCTGAACAGCTCGGCGGTCGCCGCGCCCGCGGGCGCGGAGCCAGGCGGAGGCGGGGGCGGAACGAAACCTCCCGGCCCGCCCGGGCCGCCGCCGCCCGTCGTGCGCCGCGCCCCGCTCACGCCCTGCGCCAGCGATTGGAGCGTGGTGGCCACGTCCTCGGCCTTCGCGTTCTGGAG
>DATFUN010000090.1:0-6999 GCA_035260805.1 Myxococcales bacterium
CGCCTCACCAGCGGGCGCGGATGGGCATCGGGTACGCGCCCGAGGACGCCGGCCTGTTCACCGACCTCACCGTGGCGGAGAACTTCCAGGTCTGCCGCTGGATGGCCGAGGCGTCGGGGCGCAAGGATCAAGTCTCCGAGCAGGAGACGTTGAAGCGCATCCTGGCGGTGTTCCCGGAGGTGGAGAAGCTCGCGCAACGGCGCGGGCTGTTCTTGAGCGGCGGGGAGAAGAAGATGGTCGCCATCGCCCGGGCGATGGCGCTCTCGCCCGCCGTCCTCCTGCTCGACGAGCCCTTCGAGGGGCTCGCGCCCGTGGTCGTCACCCGCTTCATCGAGGCGGTGAAGAAGATCAAGGAGATGGGCATCTCGATCCTGATCGCCGAGTCGAACCTCGCCAACGCGGTCCGGGTCGCGGATCGCCTCTACGCCATCGACCGGGGCGAGATCATCTACCAAGGGGACCCGCGGCAGGTGTTCGAGAACGAGGACGTGATGAAGACGATCCGGGGATAGCCTCCGTGGAGAGGCTCAAGAGCCAGCGCCTGATGCTCGGCCTCGCGTCGCTGGGCGGGATGGTGCTCTCGTACACGCTCCTCTCCCATTCCCACCTCCTCCGCCCGGAGATCGTCCCGCCGGCGCGGGAGATCGCCGTCGCCTTCAGCGAGCTTGTGGTCGGGACGCGTCCGCCTCCGCCGATGGAGGGGGACGTCCACGCCGGCCACCAGATGCACTCCAGCGACCACGTGGGGACGCTCCTGCAGCAGGGGGTCACGCTGCAGGGCTCGCTGGCGATCACCGCCGCCCGGGTCCTGTTCGGGCTCGCCGCCGGCGTGCCGCTCGGGATCCTGCTGGGGCTGCTGATGGGCTTCTCCCGGCGCGCCGACGACTACCTCCATCCGATCTACGTGTTGCTCCGTTCGGTTCCGCCGTTGGCCCTCATCACCTACGTGATGCTGTGGCTCGGCCACAGCGAGGCGCACCGGCTCATCCCGATCGTTTATGCCGTCGCAGCGACGATGGTCATCCCCGCGTACCACGGCGCGCGCGACGTGCTGGGCACGTACGTGCTGGCGGCGCGATCGCTGGGCGCGCGGCGCTGGCTCTTGATCCGGAAGGTGCTCGTTCCGGCGGCGGGCCCGACCGTGCTCGCCGGCCTCCGGTATGCGGTCGCCATCGCCTGGATGACCGCGGTCGGCTCCGAAATGCTCATGTCGGAGAACGGGATGGGGAACCTGATCGTCGGCGGCGGCCTGTGGGCGTCGCGCACGCAGACCAAGGCGGACCCGGCGGTGGTCATCGTGGGCATCGTGGCCCTGGCGACCGCGGGCTGGGCGATGGACGCCCTGGCCAGGGCGGGTACGGCTCGCCTCACCCGCTGGGTGAGGTGACGGATGCTGCCCCGAAATAAAAAAAATAATTTTTTTTTCGGGCCGGGGATTCGCACCCGGACGGCGCGGGGGCTCCTCAGCCTGGGGGCGCTTGCCATCGTCTACGGCGTCGCCGCCGAGATCGGACGCGGCCGGTTGCCGGACCGGATCTGGCTGGGCACGCACTACGTCGAGAACGTGCAACTGCTCCCGCCCTACGGGTCCCTCGCGGAGGAGGCTGTATTCCTGCTGCAATCGGGCATCCTCCTCAGCAGCATCGCGGTGAGCGCCGGCAGGGTGCTGCTCGGCTTCATGCTCGGCGCTGCCTTCGGCATCCTGCTGGGGATCGCGACCGGCCGCGCCACGCGCGCGGAGTACCTGGCCGACCCGTGGGTGACGTTCTTCCGGTTCACGCCGGCGCTGGCGCTCCTGCCCCTCTACGTGCTCTGGTTCGGCTACGGCGAAGGCACCAAGATCCTGCTCGTCGCGAGCAGCGTGGCGGTGGTGACTCTCCTCGGAGCGCACCAGGGCGTCCGGAGCGTGCCGCGCGTCTACCTCGACGCGGCGTCTGCGCTGGGCGCCGGCCCGGGTCTCGCCTTCCGCAAGATCGTCCTGCCCGCGGCATTGCCGCACATCTTCGCCAGCCTGCGGATCGGTCTGGGCCTCGCCTGGGTGACCATCGTGGTCGCCGAGCTGATCGACGCCCGGATGCCCAGCCTGGGGTACCTCCTCACCCTGGCCGGAGGGTACCCGCGCGTATCCACCATGGTGGTCGGGATCGCCACCATCGGCGCGCTGGTGCTCGCCTTCGACCTCTTCGCGCTCTCGGTGCATGCGAGGGCCACGCGCTGGATGAGACGGACCGGATGACCGGGCCGGCGCCGCGCCTCGATGCGGTGGACGTCGGGTACACCTATCCGGGCGACACGCCCACGCAGGCCCTGGAGAGCGTCAATCTGACGGTCCAGGACAGCGAGTTCGTCGCGCTGCTGGGCCCGGTAGGCTGCGGCAAGACCACGCTGCTGCGCATCTTGGCCGGCTTCCTGCGGCCCACGAAGGGGGCTGTCCGCTGCGACGGCGCGGAGGTGGACGGACCGAGCCCGCAGCGGGGATACGTGCTCCAGGAGGACGCGATCTTTCCCTGGATGACCGTCCGGGAGAACGTGGAGTTCGGCCTGCTCGCGCGGGGCATGCCTCCCGCGGCGCGCGTCGAGGTGAGCAGCGAGCTCATCCGGCTCATCGGGCTCTCGCGCTTCGCGGACGCGCATCCGAAGGAGCTGTCGGCGGGCATGTCGAAGATGGTGGAGGTGGCGCGCGTGCTGGCCATCGATCCGGCGATCCTCCTCCTCGACGAGCCGTTCGGAGCGCTCGACGCGCAGACGCGCGCGCGGATGCAGGACGAGCTGGCCCGGCTGTGGGAACGGCGGCGCAAGACCGTGCTCTTCGTGACCCACGACGCGGAGGAGGCGCTCTACCTGGCGGATCGGATCGTCGTGCTCTCGTCGCGTCCGGGCCGGGTCGAGGCCGACATCCCGGTCGAGCTGCCCCGGCCGCGTTCGCTCGAGTCCCGCTTCTCCCCCGCCTTCTCCGCGCTCAAGCGGCGGATCTGGGAGACCCTCTCCTGATCGTTCCATCCTTCAGAGCCGGACTCCGGCGCCCATCCCCACGCGGAGGGCGAAGGAAGGGCCGAACGAAGACCGCGAGGTTGCCGACTCCTCGCTTCGGAGCAGGTAGGTCGACGCAGAGCCGAGCAAGAAGACGTAGCCGCGCTGCCCGACGTCTCGAGCGATTCCCACCGTCGGGGACAGCTGCAGCGCGGCGGTCCTCCGCAGCGGCGCGATCCCCTGCGTGCGGAAGCGCTGGACGAGCAGCGCCCCTCCCACCGTGATGCCCACCTCGACGGAGACGACGCGCAAGTCGCGCACGTGCGAGGCGGAGATCTCCAGGTCGTATTGATCGACCGTCGCCTGGATGCCCGGATTCGAGGAGCTTGCCCGGCACCACCCCACGCGTGGCTTGAGCGTGACCGAGCGCAGCGCCACCGCCATCCCGAGGGCGGCGCCGGGACAGACGCCCGTGCCATCCATCAACGAGCTGCGCAGGCGTCCCTCCGCTTCCACCGACGCCACCGCGCTCACCCCTCCGCCGCCTTTCCGCACCAGCCGCGCGTATTCGGTCCGCTCGAGCCGCGCCTCGTCCAGGGTCAGCGCCGCTCCGGCAGGAGCATCGAAGCTCCCTTCCAGGAGCACGTCCGGCGCGCGCCCGCGCGCGAAGTACCGGCCGGCCCGCAAGCTGAGCCGGCGCGACCGATCGCTCGCGCCGACCTCGCCCACCACCGATCCTTCCGGGGAACCCTGGAAGAGCAACCACGTCCGTCCCGCGGGAAGCACGACCCAGGCGCGGGTCGGCGCGTTCGCATCCAGCGTGGTCAGGACCACGTCGCCCATGCCGCGCACCTCGTACTCGAAGGTGGGGTGCTGGATCCCGGCGGCCGACCGGCTGGAGGCGCGCAGCGTCGCCTCGTAGGAGTAGCGATACGCCTCGTCCAGCGTCACCCGCCCGTCGCCGTTCGCGTCGGCGGCGCCGAGCAGGCCGGAGACGAGGGCATGGGTGAAGAAGCTGCCCTTGATCTCGTCCGATTCCTGGCTGTCCTCGGAGGCCGAGCTGGAAGTGAGGAAGACGGCGCCCTCGCCCGCCACCCGCTCGCCCAGCCGGATGTCGAAGGGGGCGATGGGCGCACCTCCCTTGACGCGAGTGAGCGCGCCCGACCGGCACGCGTCGAGGATCAGCAGCCGGAATGTCGCTGCCGAGCCGCGCACGAGCTGCTCGATCTCGGGCAGATCGAGCGAGGTCGCGCCAGGGTGCAGCGCGGCCGAGTCGGCGTGGCCCGAATAGTAGACGATCAGCATCGCCTGCCGGCCGGCGGCGCGCAGGCGGTCGTTCACCGCGATCAGGGTGCGCCGGACCGTGCTCGCGTCCTGCCCGCGGAGGAGGACCAGGTTCTCGGGCCGCACGCCGCCGACCTCCTGCAGCATGGCGGCCACCCGCGAGGCGTCCGTCTCCGCATAGAGGAGCGGCGCGTCGGGCGGCTGTCCCTGGTCGTTGCCGACCACGACGGCGAAGCGCTCCACCTGCGCCGCCGCGGCGGCGGGCAGCAGGGCAATGGCGAGGGCGGTCAGCGCTTGACGAAGCTCCACCGGGTCACCTGGCAGCCGTCGGGGGCGAGCGGTCCGCCGCGCTCGAGCTGTACGCGCAGCGGCTCGAGCTCGACGGGAAAGGAGCAGAACAGTCCCACGATGCGCTCTACGCCGACCGTCGCATCGAGCCGGGTCCCGAGCGGCAGGGCCACCTCGCCGCCGGGTTCGACGGCTTCCGCGCGCCCGCCGAGCGGGAAATAGACCGAGCCGCGGCCGGCGGGATCGAGGCTGAGCACGGCGACGTACGCCTTGGCCGGCGTGGTCACCGCGAAGCGCACCGCGTCCCCGGGCGCGACCACCTCGCCGGGCATGGCGGGCCGCACCTCTCCCCCGTGCTCGACGTACATGCGGAGCGCGAAGGCCGGGCCCTTCACCCGCTCGCCAGGCCCGCGGGCGAGGAGCAGCACCGACGCAGCGGCCGCGAGCAGGACACCGGCCGCGGCCGTGCCGCGGAAGCGGCGCGCCCGTGGAGTGAGCGGCACGACCCGCAGCGGCGGCAGCGGCTCGTCCCGCGCCGCCCGCATTGCCTCGACGGAGGCGGCGCAGCCGGGGCAGGAAAGGAGGTGCTGGCGGATGCGCCGGGCCCCGAGCTCGTCCAGCTCGCCCGCCAGGAATCGATCGAGGTGCAGTGCCGAAAGGCAAGCCGGCCAGAGGCGATCCGCGGTTCGGGTGCTCATGCGCTCTGCTCCAGGAGCGCAAGCGATCGCTGGGCGCGCTCCAACAAGTAGCCCACCTGGCGGCGGGAGCAGCCGAGCATCTCGGCAACCTCGGCGTGCGTCATCCCGTCCATGTGGTGGTAGACCGCCGCGGCCGCCGCATCGGCGGGCATGCGCGCGAGAAGGCTGCGGAGCTCCGAGAGCGCCTCGGGGCTCGGCCCGCCGGCGATCCCCGATGTTGGCGCAACGCGGTCCTGTAGCAAACGCGCTCCGGTGCGCCGGTTGCGCAGCTGGTTCAAGCAGAAGTGCGTGGTGGCCTGGTAGAGCCAGCCGAGCACCGAGCCCGCGCTGCGTAGCCCTTGCGGGGCGCGCAGGAGCGAGGCGAATACCTCCTGCAGCGCCTCCTGCGCGTCGGCCTCGCTCCCCAGGAGCAGGCGCGCCCGCCGCAGCACGACGTGCCCGTGCGAGCGGTACAGCCGTCCGATGGCGGCCCCGTCGAGGGTCATGGGGGACATCCTCCGGCGCCTCCCGGGCCGAGCGCGAGGTTGAGCACGAGGTCCTCGTCAGGCGGCGCCAGGGAGAGCCGGTACGGAGCGCGGCAGAACGAAAGCGCCGTTCCCGGATTTCCCGTACCGTCGTCCACCACACCACGCCGGGCGAGATCCGCCGCGCATGCAGCGAGCTGCGCGGCGGGGAAACAATCCACCGCGGTCACGCGGAGCAGGTGGAAGCCCACCGGCAGCGCCTTCCCCAGCCACCACTCCATCAGGGATCCCGGCGGGACGTCGGACGGGAGGTAGACGATCCAATGGTTGGCGTCGATGCCATAGCCCGCAGGTGCGCCAACGGACGCCGGAACCCCAAAGCCGGTGGCGACTCCAGGAGGCACCGCGCCCGCATTGGCGCGGGCGTACGGCACTTGTCCCGGCGCGAGCGTCTTCCGTGCCGCGGCGGGCGGCGGCTGGTAGAGGTGCAGCGTGAACCGAGCGGGGAATCCCGTCTGGACCGGAGCCCGGGTGGCGAGCTCCTGATCGCTCGTCGATGGCGGCGGGCCGCGCTGCCAGAGCAACGCCGCCTCCAGACCACCGACGCCCGCACTCGCCACGTATCCCGGGAAGCTGGCCAGCGGCTCGCCCCGGTAGCCACCGTCGGCTTGCGGATCGCACGCGCAGGACAGCGCGGCCAGGGCGATCAGCGAACGTCGATTGGACGGCATCGGATGCTCCTGGACGAGGCTCGCCTGTGCTCCTCAAGGACCGCGAACCCGCCAACAGCGGCAAATGCGAGTGCACTTTGCCCGAACCGGCCGGCCGGGGGTCCTTGCCAATGGTCGTTTCGTCAGGAGTCAATCGATGCGCGTCCAATCCGTTTTCGCCGTGCCGATGCTGCTGTTCGCCTGTGGACGGCAGGAGCCCGGACCCAAAGAACCCGCTGCTCCGGCCGGCATCCAGGACCGGGTCAACCTGGCTCGCGCCGCCACGTGCGAGTCGCTGACCCGGATCGTGCAAGACACCGCGGTCAGGCAGATGCGTTCGCAAATGGACTCCTCGAAGGGCACCTTGCCCGCTCCGGGACCCGTCGCTGCGGCCGGCGGCGCGACGCCGGCGGCATCCGGCCAGCCCGCGAGCTACAGCACCACCAACATCCAGGTCGCCGGCGTCGACGAGGCCGATTTCGTCAAGAACGACGGCACGCGCATCTTCGTGCTCTCCGGCCGCAACCTGTTCGCGGCGACCAGTTGGCCGCCGCAGGATCTCGCCGTAGCGAGCAAGCTGGAGAT
>DATFUN010000091.1:0-6923 GCA_035260805.1 Myxococcales bacterium
GATCGGGGTCCGCCTGGCCGACGAAATCATGGTGCTGGGTCGCCTTGCGCGACAGCACGTCGTCGGCCTTCGTCTTGTGGCCCCGCTTGCCGGTGGCCTTCGCCATTCCGCTCCTCCGCTAGGCTGGAAGTCCAGACAGAAGCTATGGATTCACCCCTACGCGCAGCAACGCGCCGCGTTGCGTCGCGGCGTATCTGAACGCCGGTTCCGGTGGCATCCCGGAGCCGTGCCGGGCGCCCTGCGTGTTCGGATATGCTCGGCGCGATGCCGCTCGAATTCGCCGGGGCGACCGACGTCGGGCGCAAGCGAGACCACAACGAGGACGCGCTCCTCCTTGCGCCGCAGTTCCAGCTCGCCGTGGTCTGCGACGGGATGGGCGGACACCAGGCAGGCGAGGTGGCGAGCGGCATCGGAGTTGCGACGGTCCAGCGCTTCTTCGAGATCGCCCAGGATCCCGACGCCACCTGGCCCTACGGGTACGACCGGCAGAAGGACGAGCCGACCAATCTGCTCAACGTGGCGGCGCAGTGGGCGAACCAGCGCATCCGCGAAGCCGGCGAGGCGGACAAGGGCAGCCGCCGCGGGCTGGGCACCACGTTCGTGGGCCTGCTCGTGCGCGGCGCGCGCGCGCACTTCGGCTGGGTGGGCGACAGCCGCGGCTACTACTTCCGCCGGGGAGAGCTGCATCCCGCGACCAGCGATCACTCCCTCCTGAACGAGCTCGTGAAGACGGGCCGCCTCACGCAGTACGAGATCGACAATTTCCAGCACAGGAACGTCATCACCCGGGCGCTGGGGATGGCCGACCTGACCTCCATCGACGTCACTCCCGTCGACCTGTTGCCCGGCGACGTCTGCCTGCTCTGCTGCGACGGGCTCACCGGGATGGTCGAGGAATCGCGGATCGCCGACATCCTCGCCCGGCAGAAGGACCTGAACGCCGCGTGCACCGAGCTGATCGGCGAGGCCAACGCGAACGGCGGGGTGGACAACATTACCGTCGCGCTGGTCCGCTACGCGCCTTAGTGCGCGCCCCGCGGGCCATGTCGGGAGCGCGCGCCTGCCCAGCCGTGGACAGCGGCGCCGCTTGCGGGGCAAAGTGGTGTGCGGAGGCCCGCCATGAGCAAGAACGGCCACGTCCACTTCTCCGACGAGACGCGCCAGGCGGCGCTGTTCGAGACCATGATCCTCGCTGCCGGCTCGGACGGAGACGTCAGCAAGGTGGAGGTCGAGGAGATCTACCGCCGCGTCTTCGAGCGGCCCGAGTTCCACGGCATCCACGCGAACGACCTCCGGCAGGCGATCGCCCATGCCGCGCAGCAGGTGGCCCAGGCCGGCGAGATGTCCTCGATCTTGAGCTCGATCGCGGAGCGCTTGCCCGACCGCCCGTCGCGCGAGCTGGCGTTCGGACTGGCGGCATCGGTGGCCTGGGCGGACCAGCGGACCCCGCCTTCCGAGCTGGAGTTCTTGAAGGCGCTGCAGGAGCGGTTCGAGCTGGACGACGCCGAGGTGGCGCGGCTGTTCGAGCTCGCCGGCGAGCGGGCGCCGCTGCCGCCCACCGAAGCGCGCTGAAAGCCCGCGCCCTTTCACGATGGCGCTGCAGATCCCGTTCTTCATGGCGCCCGCGGACGAGCGCGAGGTGCTGCGGCGGCTGTCGCATCTGCGGCTCGAGCTGTGGCCCGAAGTGACCGATCCGCAGCACCGCGCGCCCCTGTGCGGCGCCGAGACCGAGCTGGCCGATCCCGCTTACTATCTCGCCGCTGGAGACGTGATCGGGTATCCGCTCAAGCGGGGCCAGCACCGGGGCCGCTGGAAGATCGACGAGGTGAAATCGCCGGTCGTCTACTTCTTCCGCTCGCAGATGGACGAGGAAGGGCAGCTCCGCTCCGGGTACTTCTGGGCGGAGACGGAGACGGCGGGCGATCAGGCGCGAACCGGGGGCAAGCCGTCCCGGTTCCTCCACGCGGTGCGCGAGCTGCAGGAAGCGGTGAAGTCGCGTTTCCGCCGCAGCTCGCCCGTGAAGGGCACCATCTATTTCGTCGGTCCGGCCGCGGCCCGGCTGGCGCAAGCCGGTACCCCGCTCCGCGAGGCAGGGCGCAAGGGCGAGCTGGTGCGCGTCTACCGCTGATCGGGCGAGCGTCCGATCCGGACCAGCTCGGCATAGAGCCGGATGGCGCTCTTGGTCGCTTTCACGAAATCGCCCAGGTGCAGGCTCTCGTTCTCGGAGTGGGCGTTCGTGTACGGATCCTCGACGCCGATGAGGAGCGCCGGCACGCCGCCGAGCTCCTTGCTGAAGGGGTCGACGAAGGGGATGGAGCCGCCGCAGCCGATGGTGACGGGCTCGGTCCCGTACCCGTCGCGCAAAGCCTTGAGCGCTGCCTTGAACGCCGGCGCCTCAGAGCTCGTGTACCACCAGCTCCCCGCGCCTTCCTTGTGGACGTCCACCTGGACTCCCCAGGGCGGGTCTTTTTTCAGCGCCTCGATGAGCCCCTTCTCCACTTCCTTCGGATCCATGTCCGGAACCGTGCGGATGCCCACCCGCGCCCAGGCGCCGTCCACGATGATGTTGCGGGCGTCCTTGCGCGAGCTGGCCTGGATGGCGTTGACCGCGATCGACGGCTGCCGCCAGTTCATCTCCCATGGATGCCGGCCGCCGAGCAGCTCCACTCCCTCGAGCATCCCGGCCTGCTTGCGGAAGAGCTTCTCGTCGGAAGGCAGCGCCGCGATGCTCTTGCGCTCCGCATCGCTGAGCGGCTTCACCTTCTCGTAGATCCCGGGGATGGCGATGGACCCGTCGTCGTTCACCAGGCGCGCCAGGATCTTCGAGAGCGCCATCGCCGCGTCGGGCACCGGCCCGCCCCACATGCCGCTGTGCACCGGCTGCTTCAGCGCCTTGACCTCGACGTTCACCACCACGATCCCGCGCAGCGCGGTGGTGATGCTCGGCAACCCCGTCTCGAAGTTGCCGGTGTCGGTGAGCACGATGGCATCGGCCTGCAGCATCTTTCGGTGCTTGCGGAGGAAGTCGCCCAAGGACCCGGACCCGGCCTCCTCTTCGCCCTCGATGAGGATCTTCACGTTGACCGGCAGCGATCCGGCGCTCTTGAGCCAGGACTGGATGGCCGCCACGTGGACGAGGATGCCCGCCTTGTCGTCCGCGGCTCCGCGCCCCCAGAGCCTTCCGTCCTTCTCGACTGGCTCGAACGGCTTGGTCGCCCACTTCTCCTCGTCGCCCGCGGGCTGCACGTCGTGGTGCGCGTAGAGCAGCAGCGTGGGGCGCCCGGGCGCCTTGAGCCACTCGCCGTAGGCGTAAGGATGCGCGCCGGGCATCTCCAGCAGCTGGACGTTGTCCATGCCGATGCGCCGCAAGAGGTCGCAGGTTGCCTCGCCGCTCTTGCGGACTTGTTGCTTGTCGAACCCCTCGAAAGAGACGCTGGGGATGCGCACCAGCTTCTTCAGCTCCTCGAGATAGGTGCGCTGGTTCTTCTCGTACTCGGCGAGCGCCTTGTGGATGGCGCCGTCGTCCACCGGAGCGGCCTGCTGCATCGGGTTCGCCATGGCGGCGCACCCTAGACCGGCGGCGCAGCGGAGGGAAGCGCCTCGGCGGCCAGCCAGCGCACGAACCAACGCCGGGCCAGCTCGGCGACCTGCTCCAGCGCGCCCGGCTCCTCGAAAAGGTGGGTGGCTCCGGGGATGACGACCAGCGCCTTTTCGCCGGGCAGGCGCTGGAGCGCCTCCCGGTTGAGCTCGAGCACCTCCTCGTCCTCGCTGCCGACGATGAGCAGCGTCGGCGCTCGGACTTGCCCGAGCGCGGGGCCGGCGAGGTCAGGGCGCCCGCCGCGCGAGACCACCGCACCCACCGAGTGGGGCCGGGCGGCGGCCGCGACCAGGGCCGCCGCCGCGCCGGTGGAGGCCCCGAAGCAGCCGATGCGCAGGTCGGACGTGCGGGCCCCGCGCGCCAGCCAATCGATGCAGGCGACCAGGCGAGCGGCGAGCAGCTGGATGTCGAACCTGAGGTGCCCCGTCCGCGCGTCGACCCGCTCCTCGTCGCGGGTGAGCAAGTCGACGAGCAGCGTGCCCAGGCCGCCCCGGCGGAGCGCCGCGGCCACGGCGCGGTTGCGCGGGCTGAACCGGCTGGATCCGCTCCCGTGGGCAAAGACCACCACCCCGCGCGCCCCGGAGGGGATGGCCAGATCGCCCTCGAGCTGCACGCCGCCGGCGTCGATCCGCACCGTCACGCCTTCCTGGGTGGAGGCCGCCTGCGCCGAGTCGGCCCGGTCCTGTGCCTGGGTGAGGAGCGCGCCGACTTCCGCGTCGCTGGTCTGCTCGAAATCGTCGTACCAGAGCCCCACCGCGCGGAAGGGCTCGGGGGTGCGGCCGCAGAGGACCTCGTCGGCGACCTCCGCCAGCTCCTCGCAACTGGCACGCGCCGCCACCGGGACCGCCACGATGATGCGCTCCGGGTGCTGTGCGCGGACGGCCTCCACCGCGGCGCGCATCGTGTTCCCCGTCGCCAGGCCGTCGTCCACGAGCACCACGATCTTGCCTCGCAGATCCGGCAAAGGCCGGGTTCCGCGATAGGCCCGCTCGCGCCGGTCCAGCTCGTTCTCTTCGCGGTTGGTGACCGCCTCGACGACGGCGTCCGGGATGCGCAGCTCGTTGATCAGGTCCTCGTTGAGGACGCGCACGCCGCCGGAGGCGAGCGCTCCCATGGCCAGCTCCTCGTGCCCCGGCACGCCGAGCTTGCGGACGACGAAGACGTCGAGCGGCGCCCCCAGCCGGCGGGCGATCTGGTACGCGACCGGCACCCCGCCGCGGGGGAGGGCGAGCACCACCACGTTCGGGCTCCCGGCCAGCGGCTTGAGCTTCTCCGCCAGCACACGGCCCGCCTCGGCCCGATCCGCGAACCGCCCGTCCATGGTCGACTCCTTCCCGGCGCGAAAGCTATGCAACCGAGCTGCGGCGCGCACCGAGGAAGTGCTCGGTCAGCGCGCGCACCGTCTCCTCCTCGCGCTCGAGCGGAAAGACGTGGCCTGCGCCCGGCAACACGAGGAGCCGCGCGTCCGGAATCGCCGCCGCCAGCACCTCCGAGTTGCGGGGAGGCACGAGCCGATCGGCGTCGCCGGTGATGACCAGGGTGGGCGCGCGGATCTGCTTCAGCCGGTGCAGGGCGGCGTGGCCGACGATCGCCGCCAACTGGGCGGCAGCGCAGCGCACCTCCGGGCGCCCGGAGCGCGCGATCCATTCCGGCGCGCGTGTGGGATTCGCGGTATGGAACTCGCGGGACACGAGCAGCCGGCCGAGGCGCTCGTGCGGGACGCTGCCCCGTTGCAGGACGAGCAGCAGCAGCTCGAGCGCGCTGCGCAGCGAGGGCTTGTGCCCGCGCAGCCAGCTCGCGAAGGTGGCGCCGAGGGCGAGGCGCCGGACCCGGTGCGGGTGCCGGATGGCGAGCTCCTGGGCGATCATGCCCCCCATGGAGATGCCGAACACGTCGGCCTGCGCGAGTCCGATCGCATCGAGCACGGCCGCCGCGTCGTCCGCGAGATCGCGCATGCGGTACATCCAGCCCGCCCTGCCCGACCGGCCGGTGCCGCGGTTGTCGAAAACGATCACCCGGAAACGCTCGGCAAGGCGGACGGGCAGGGTATCCCAGGCCCGCGACGAGAGCCCCATCCCCATGATGAGCAGGACCGGCGGGGCGGACCGATCTCCCACTTGCTCGTAATGGATTGCGTGGCCGGCGCGCTGCGCGAACGGCATCAGACCCCTGGAGTGTGCGCCGGGTCGGGCTCCGCCACGGGCTCGTGCGTCTCGGCTCTGGACTCGCGAATCGGGCCGGGCGTGCCGGCAGCGGCTGCCTTGTCCGAGCCTGCTTCCGCGGTGTCGAGCAATTCCGCCAGCGCCGCCCGCATCGCTCCGCCGAAGGCGGCCAGGTCCCGGACCTCGAGGTCCGCGAGCAGCCCGACGCAAACCTTCCCGTGGTAGCTGAGCAGCGCCACGCCGATGCTCTGCTGCGCAGCTAGCGGGACCTGCGGATAGCAGCCGCGCAGCTGCCGTCCGAGGAGGTAGAGCGGGAACTGCGGCCCCGGCACGTTGGTGATGACCAGGTTGAAGAACCGCGTGACCGCCTGCAGCCGCGCCGCCTGGGCGAGCAGCGTCGGTGGGGCGAAGTCTCCCAGCGAGGCGAGCGCGGCAGCCGCCACCGCCTGGCCGCCCTCCTTGATCCCTTTCATCGCCTCGCGCACCTTGCGCAGCCGTTCCAGCGGGCTCGCCTCGGCGACCGGCAATGGGCAGAACACCGCCGAGATCTGGTTTCCGAACGTATTCCGGTCGTGCGCGCCGCGCATGCTGATCGGCACCAGGGCGCGGAGGTCTGGGCCGAGCGACTCGCCGCGCGCTTCCAGCCAGCGCCGCAGGGCTCCCGAGATCACCGAAAGGATGACGTCGTTCAGGGTGCCACCCAGCGCCCGGCGAATCTTGCGGATCTGCGGGAGGGGCATGTCGAACATCTCGAACCGCCGGTGCGGACCGATCGGACGGTTGAGCGCCGAGGCGGGCGCCATCCCCATCCCGGCGAGGCCCAGCAGCGGCTTCACCCCGCCCGCGATCTCGCGCAGCAGCTTGCGCGCGTCGTTGTTCGACTGGAGCGCCTCGCGCACCACCTGGATCGGGTTGGTGATCTGCTCCTTGAGCGAGACGGCGAGAAGCTCGGACGTCTTCGGCGCAGGGCGCGGCGTCCACTCGGCGGGCGCCGCGGGCGCGTCGGTGGACGGCTCGGTGTCGAGCAGCACGGTGGCGAGGTCGATCCCCGAGATGCCGTCCAGCATGCAATGGTGCGTCTTGGAGATCACCGCGAAACGGCCGTGATCCAGGCCCTCCACGAGCCACAGCTCCCAGAGCGGCTTGTCGCGGTCGAGCGCCTG
>DATFUN010000092.1:0-2477 GCA_035260805.1 Myxococcales bacterium
CGCGCGCGCGACGAGCTGCACCGGTCGAGCGGCCGGCGCGTGCCGATCCTGGTGAAGGTGTCGCCTGACGAGCCTCCCGACCGCCTCGACCCCGTCGCCGACGCCGCGGTGGCGGGCGGCGCCGACGGTCTGATCGCCACCAACACCACGGTGTCGCGCGACGCCGTCTCGGGACATCCGCGTGCGGCCGAGGGGGGCGGCCTCTCGGGTCCGCCGCTCCGCGAGGCCGCGGAACGCGCGTGCGCGCGGTTGTTCCTCCGCGTCGGCCGGCGCGCGCCGATCGTGGGCGTCGGCGGAATCGCCACGGCCGAGGATGCCTACCGGCGGATCCGGGCAGGCGCGAGCCTCGTACAGCTCTACACGGCGCTCGTCTACGAAGGTCCCGCGGTCGCACGAACGGTCCAGGACGGCCTGGCGCGGCTCCTCCAGCGCGACGGCCTCACGCTCCCGGAGGCGGTCGGCCTGGACGCGAAGCGCCTGGCCGGGGCCTAGACGGTTACCCGGTCGGGTTGCATCTCGAGATCGCGAGTGTCCTGCTCGAGCGGGCCGAAGGCCAGGCGGAACGCCGCCATCACGGCGAGGCCGAGCGCGAAACCGATCAGGATGTCCAGGATGTAGTGGTGGTTCAGGTAGACCGCGCTCAGGCAGACGAGGAAGAGGTAGGCGCCCGCGACGACGCGGAAGCGGGGCAGCCGGAAGCCGTAGAGGAGCGCCAGCATCGGATACACGACGTGCAAGCTGGGGATGGCGCCGAACACGTCCGCGCTCTTGCCGTAGAAGCTCGCCATCAGCGGGAATCCCACCAGCTGGTCGAACCGCTCGGCGCCGGCGGCGGAGGCGCGGACGCTCAGGTCGGCGGTGAATCCGTGCGCGGCGACGTACCAGGGCGGCGCAGCCGGATAGACGTAGTACAGGCTGAACCCGACGAAGTTCGAGATCACGAACACCCAGGTGAAGCGCACGGCGCGCCGCTCGTGCCCGCGGTACAAGAGGTACAAGGCCAGCACCACCGATTCCCCGATGAAGAGGAACGGCGTGTACGAGAGGCCGCAGACGAAGTCGAGCGCCCGGTTGGTGTGCAGCTGGAACCACTCGTTGGGCGTCAGCGTCCCGGTCGCGGTGCGGATGCCGAACAGCCGCAGATCGAAGTTGTAGGGCTCGTGCAGGTGGATGACGGGCGAGCGGATCGCGTCCTCGTACCAGCGCATCGAGTCGTACACGACTCCGTAGAGCATGAAAGGCATCGCAACCCTCGCCAGCCGCCGCGAACCGTCGCTCCAGAGGGACAGCCCGAGGAACATGGCGACCGCGATCGCGTGCTCCGGGGCGATTCCGCCCAGCGTGTGGACCAAGGCCAGGTACCCGGCGCACAGCGCGGGAACGCCGAGGGAGAAGAAGCGGGGAGCGCGTCGCAGCTGCTCGATGCGCTCGCGCATCGACAAGGACCTCATAGACCCCGGGCCTCGCGCCTCGCCCGCTCCGGCTGCACCAGGGGCTCCACCGGCGGCAGCTCCCGCGGGGGGGCTTCGGTTGCCGCGCGGCGGCGGTCGCGCCAGGCCAGCACGGCGGGCAGGGCGAAGAGGGCGGCCGACAGGCAGGTGATCTCGCCGATGACCGCGGTCAACCCGAACGACTGGATGGCCATGTTGTCCGCCGTGACCAGCGTGGCGTATCCGATGATGGTGGTCGCGGAGCAGAGCGTGACCGCGCCGCCGGCCGCGGTGAGCGATTCCTCGACCCCGGAGGACTGCCGGTACCGCTGGTAGAAGTTCACGGCGTAATCCACCCCGATGCCGAAGGTGATCGGCAGCACGGCGAAGTTGACGAAGTTGAGGCGCAAGCCCAGCGCGCCCAGCGCCCCGAACATCCACAAGACGCCGAGGCAGAGCGACGACACTACCCAGGCGGAGTCGCGGATGGAGCGCATCACCAGGATGGTCAGCGCCGCCACCGCGAGGAAGCTGAGCGCGGCCGCGAAGCCTCCGTCGCTGGTGATCGAGTCCACGATGTCGCTCATGAGCACGATCTGTCCGGCGATGAGCGCCTTGGGATCGACTTGCAGCGCCGTCCGGCGCACCACCTTGGCGTGCGCGATCTGCGCCTTGCCGTGCCGCGCGTCGGTGGCCAGGGTGGGAAAGACCAGCACCAGCCGCCCGGATCTGCCGTCCTTTTCGTGGAAGGGCAGCTTCAGGCGCGCGGGCACCTCCTCCAGCGTGATCCGCCGCAGCTCGGTCCGCTCGCGGAGCCGCAGCAGCGGCGGCCGCAGGTCCTCCGGCAACGCGCGCGCGATGCGCTCGTCCACCAGCCCCGGCCTTCCGGGCCGCGGCGCGACCAGGCGGAAGATCTCGCGCAAGAGCTCGATCTTCCGCGGCTGCTCGTCGGGGTCCAGCTTCTGGAGCGTGGCGACCGAATCGATGGTCCCCCCCGGGCCCTGCGCCTCGCGCACCCGCTCGATGGCGTCGGCCACTGCCTGGGCC
>DATFUN010000093.1:0-4435 GCA_035260805.1 Myxococcales bacterium
CGGGGCCATCCCGCTCCTGCTCGAGCCGGTCTGGTTCTCGCTGGTCTTCGCCTGCGCCGCCGCCGCGCTCTTCTCGCTGCGACCTGGCCACCGCAAGCTCGCGGCGGAGACCATCGTCGGCCTGGGATACATCGTGGCCAGCGCGCTGGTCCTCGCCATCCTCAACAGCCCGCGCATCGCCCAGGAAGCGCACGCGGTCGGCGACATCCTCTTCGGAAACGCGGTCACCGTACCCCGCGCGCAGATCCGTGCGCTCGCGGCGGCGGGCGCCGCCGCGATCGTCACCCACGCGCTGTTTTTCAAGGAACTGCTCTTCGTCAGCTACGACCCCGAGACGGCGATGGTCCAGGGAGTGTCCGTCTTGCGCTACGAGCTGCTGCTCAACGTGATCGTCGCCGTCGCCATCTCGGTGGCCACCCGCGCCGTCGGCGCGCTCCCGGTGTTCGCCTTCACCGTGGTTCCGGCCGCGGCGGCGCTGATGCTGACCGAAAACCTCCGCGCCACCTTGCCGTTGTCGATCGCCTTCGGCATCGTGTCCGCGGCGCTCGGCTACTACCTGAGCTGGATCGAGCAACTCCCGACGGGTGCGACGATGGTCGTCGTTGCGTCCGTCTTCCTGCTCCCGGGCGTCGCGCGGCTGGCGAAGAGAAACACGGTCTGAACCGACGGACAGGCGGCCATCCGAGCCGCCCGACGAGGAGGGGACTCGATGGTGTTCTTGCTCCTGGCGCTGGTCGCCGCGCCAGCCCAGGCGGACGGTGGCGTGGGGGCCGCCGATGCCGGAGCGGAGAGGGGTCAGCCCGGGACGCCCGATGGCGGCCAGGACGACGAGGCGCTGCGGCGCGAGCTGGAGAAGGCGCTGGGGAAGGACGCCGCCGCCGCCGGCCAGGCCGCGGCGCAGCCGACCCCGGCGCCCGAGACGGCAACCGGGGGCGCGGTGCCGCCCGTGCCGCTCTTCCGCGGGGCGCAGTCGTTCAACCCGGACATCAGCGCCATCCTCGATACCGAGGGCGGGTACCAGCGCCGTCCCTTCTTGTTTCCGAGCGGGGACGATCCGCTGCTGCGCACCGAGGAGGGAAGGAAGGCGGCCGGATTCACCGTGCAGGAGGTGGAGCTCGCCTTCAGCGCGATCGTGGACCCCTACTTTCGCGCCGACGTGTTCCTCACCATCCCCAACCTGACCGGGCTCGAGGTCGAGGAGGCGTTCGGGACCACCACCAGCCTCCCCTGGAACCTGCAGGCGAAAGGGGGCAGCTTCCGCAGCGCTTTCGGCCGGCAGAACGGACAACACTTGCACATGCAGGACTTCACGCTGCGGCCCCTCATCAACGCCGCCTTCCTCGGCCTCGACGGGCTGCGGGGTCCCGGAGCCCAGCTCTCCTGGCTCGCTCCGCTCCCGTTCTACCTGACGCTCTACGCCGAGGCGTTCTCGCTGCGCGCTCCCGACCAGCCCGGGCCCGGCATCACGCTGCCGCCCCCGGTCGCCAGCTTCGGCGGCGGCGGCACGCAAGATCTCACCTACGCCACGGAGGCGAAGGCGTTCTTTCCGTTCGGGGACGCGTGGTCCGTCTCCCTCGGGGTGAGCGGGGCCACGGGCGTTTCGCCCGCGCTGTTCCAGCCGACCGATACGGGCGTGAACGTGCTCGGCGCGAACCGCCGCAGCTACCTGGTGGGGGCGGACGTCTACTTCAAGTGGAAGCCGCCCAACGTCGTTTCCGGGTACAACTCGGTCGCCTGGCAAACCGAAGCGATCTGGCGCCATCTCGATGGCTCCGCCGACGTGCCGGGCGGCTGGGACGGCGGGATGTACAGCCAGGTCGTGGTGCAGGTGGCGCGGCGGTGGTTCCTGGGATTGCGCGGTGACGTGCTCGGCATCCCCACTTCCAGCTCGCTGGGCCGCACGCTGCGCGCGTCGACGAGCATCACCTTCCAGGCGAGCGAGTTCGCCCGCGTGCGGGGATACGTCCAGGCCGAGCACGCCTCTTCCGGGCCGTCGGTGCCGGACGTCACCTTCCCGCCCGTCCAGCCCGGCGACGCGGTGGCCGCCTTCCTGCAGCTGGAGATCTCCATCGGCGCGCACGGCGCGCATCCATTCTGAAGTTTTCCGCGCGGAGGAGAGTCGAAGAGATGGCCATGAGACGATTCGTCCTGCTCGCCGCGCTTGCCTTCGCCGCGCCGCGCCCCGCTTCCGCCGCGCTGCGCGTCGTGTCCTCGATCCCCACCCTCGGGTCCCTGGCCAAGGAAGTCGGCGGCGACCGCGTCGAGGTCGAGTCGCTCGGGAAGGGGTACCAGGACCCGCACTTCGTCGAGCCCAAGCCCAGCTTGATGCTGGTCCTCAACAAGGCCGACCTGCTCTTGCACGTGGGCCTCGAGCTGGAGATCGGGTGGCTCCCTCCGCTGGTGCTCGGCTCGCGCAACCCGAAGATCCAGCTGGGCGAGCTGGGGAACCTGGACTGCTCCCGCGCGATCCCCGTCGTCGACGTGCCCACCACCCGGGTGGACCGGTCGATGGGGGACATCCACCCGCAGGGCAACCCGCACTACTGGCTGCCTCCCGCCAACGCGAAGATCATCGCCCGCGAGATCGCCCAGCGGCTGTCGGAGATCGACCCTGCGGGAGCGGCGGCGTACCAGAGGAACCTGGCCGCGTTCAACGACCGGGTCGAGGCGGCGATCAAGAATTGGCAGCCGATGACCGCGAAGATGCGCGGGGTGAAGGTGGTCACCTACCACAAGAGCTGGACGTACATGTCCCAATGGCTGGGGCTTCGAGAGATCGGTTACCTGGAGCCGAAGCCCGGCATTCCCCCCGATCCCGATCACCTCTTCCGGCTCATCCAGGCGATGCGCGCCGAGCATGTCCAGCTGGTGCTCGCCGAAGACTTCTACAACCTGAACACCGCGCGGCTCGTGGCCGAGAAGGCCGGCGCGAAGCTGCTCGACCTGCCCACCGACGTCGGCGCCAAGCCGGCCATCAAGGACTGGTTCACGCTGGTCGAGACCATCCTCAAGCAACTCTCGTCCGCGGTGTAGACTCACGCGGTGCTGCTCAAGCTGGCCCTCTGGCAGGACGTGGAGGAGTACCTCACCCGGCGCGACGACGTGGTCGTGCCGATCGGCTCTACCGAGCAGCACGGTCCGTCGGGCCCTCTGGGCAGCGGCCTGATCGTCGCCGAGGAGCTGGCCCAGGAGCTGGGCGAGGACCGCCGCACGATGGTGGCGCCGGCGATCCCGTTCGGCGTCTCCGCGATCCACGCCGCGTTCCCCGGGACCATCGCGGTGCAGCCCGCAACCTTCCTCGCGCTGGTGCGGGACGCGCTGGGGTCGCTGCACGGCCAGGGATTCCGCCGCTTCCTGCTCGTCAACGCGCACCCCGACTCGGCTGGGGCGCTGGAAGCGGCGTGCTCGCAAGCGCATGCGGAGCTCGCCGAGGCGCGCTTTCTGCCGGTCTCCTGGTGGGAGCTGCCCGAGGTGGAATCGCTGGTGCTGGAGCTGTTCGGCGCGCGCCAGGGACACCACGCCACTCCCGCCGAGCTGTCCGTCGTCCGCCGCTTCTACCCGCGCGCGGTCCTGGACCTTCCCCCGATGGAGCGCTTCGAGGCGGTGCAGCAGATGGTGGCCTGGGGCGCGCAGGACTTCCGCAGCCGCTATCCCGAGGGGCACGTCGGATCGGATCCTTCGCTCGCTTCGGCGCAGGCGGGCGACCGCATCTTCGCGGCGGCGTCCCGCGCGCTCGCCGAGGCGCACCTGCGGCTGGTCGAGGATCAGTGACCCGCATCGCGCTGCGGAGCCGACAGACCGCGCTCCCCGCCGGCCGGCACGCGATCCACAATTACTGAATTCCTACAGGCAGCGGTCGACGCCGCGAGCACAATCCCGCGGATCCCCGGGCCATTCCGGGCGGCGGCGCCGGCCGCCCCACCCGCTGCTCCAACCTGCGCGGATGTGAGTCAATGCGGTGAAATTTTTGGATTTTTTCTTAGCCGCGCTACGCTGCTCGACGGGGGGAGGAGCCGCCGTGGCCTTGACCGGAGACCTGAGCGAAACGCCCTTCACGGACCTGGTGCAGTTTTACTGCCAGCGCCGGGAGACCGTTGCGCTCGTCGTCCGGACTTCGCGGGGCGAGGGCACCTTCTTCATCCAGAACGGCGATGTGGTCGAGGCGCACCTGGGCAAGCAGCGTGGCCTGGATGCGATTCGCACGGCCATGCGGCTGCGCGACGGGACCTTCCGCGTGGACAAGAACGCGGTCTGCCCTGCGCGCGCCATCCACGAGCCGTGGACCAAGGTGCTGCTCGAGGAAGCCTGGCGCGAGGACGAGGCCAACCGCGACGTGGAGGATGCTCTCGCGGGCCTCGACAAGGAGGCAGTCGTGACGTCGGAACGCAAGCCCACCCCGCCCCGCCCTACTCCGGGAGCGTCTCGCCCGCACACC
>DATFUN010000094.1:0-2758 GCA_035260805.1 Myxococcales bacterium
CGCCTCGCGCAGGTTGAGCGGCCCCGCCGGGAGCGTGATGCGATCCGCCGGCTGGTAGTCGCCGCCGCCCTCGGCGAGGAGCGTGGAGAGCGGGATCCCGGACTCGAGCGCCGCCGCCCAGACGATCGGCTTGAACGCGGAGCCCGGCTGCCGCCGCGCCTGGGTCGCGCGATCGAACTCCGACATCGCGTAGTCGCGGCCGCCCACCAGCGCCCGCACCTCGCCGCTCATCGGATCGAGCGCCACGAAGAGCCCCTCCAGGCACTCGGCATGGTCGTCGTTGCACGGCTTCTTCCGCCGCGTCTCGAGCGAGGCGATCTGGCGGCGCAGCTCGCGCTCGCCGGCGCGCTGCAACCCCGCGTCGAGCCCGGTGCGAACGCGCAATCCCATGGTGTCGGCTTCGGCGCCGAACCGGTCGTGCAGCTCGCGCCGCACGCCCGCCACGAACCACGGCGCCCCGGCGGTCTCCTCCGGCGGCGAGAGCCGGAGCTTGTCGCGCAGGGCCTTCTTCAGCTCCTCGGCGGAGATGACGCCCGCGCCCGCCATCAAGCGCAGCACCAGGTCGCGGCGGCGCCGGGCCGCATCGGGATAGCGGCGCGGATCGTAGGTGGTCGGCGCCTTGGGCAGCGCTGCCAGCATCGCCGCCTGCGCCGCGCTCAGCTCGCCCACCGGCTTTCCGAAGTACCCGCGCGACGCCGCCTCGACCCCGTAGAGCCCGTTCCCCAGGTAGATCTGGTTCAGGTACAGCTCGAGGATCCGGTCCTTCGGCAGCTTCTGCTCGATCTCGCGGGCGAGCACCAGCTCCCAGAGCTTGCGCCGCAGCGTACGGGCCGGTCCGATCTGCTGCGGGAAGACGTTGCGCGCGAGCTGCATGGTGATGGTGCTCGACCCCTCGCGGAGGCTGAGCGTCTTCAAGTCGCGCCAGAGCGCGCCCAGCATGCGGTGGAAGTCGATCCCGCGGTGCTGGTAGAAGCGCCGGTCCTCGACCGCCAGGAACGCTCCCGTGACGCGCTGGGGAATCGAGGCGATCGGCACCACGATCCGCTGCTCCGGGGCGAGCCGCGCGACCAGGCGTCCGTCGCGGTCGAGCACCTCGCTCGCCTGCGGCGGCCGGTACGATTCCAGCGCCGCGACCGATGGGCAAGCGCCTCCCTGGCAGCGGGGCCACAAGAGCGCGAGCCCGATGAGCAGGCACGCGACCGTGGCCAACGCCCCGATCCAGGCCGCGTGCAGGATGCGCCGGCGAAGCTCTGCCCGTTCCATCCACTCCTCAACCGTCGGCCGGCGCGGGATTTTCCGGCACGCGAGCGACTCCCGCCGATCGGGAGTGCTCACGCCTCAGGATACGCCCTCCCGGCCCGGTTCATTTCCTCCGCCGGTCGTACCCGCTCCGACATGTATGCCGCGGTACAGTCTGGGCATGGAAAGCTGCCCGCGCTGCGGCGCCTCGAGGCCGGCCGCCCTGGCCGAGTGCCCGCGCTGCGGCGTGATCTACGCCAAGGCGGAAGCGCGCGCCGCCGCGCTCCCGGCGTCGCGCGAGGATGGCGCGGTCCGGGAGGACGCGCCGGAGCTCGAGGGCGGTCCGGCCCTGGAAGCGAGCATTCGCACCTGGGCCATCCCGTCGGCGCTCCTCGGCGCATTCCTCCTCGTCTCCACTGCCCCCGGTCGCGCGGTGGTCCGCATCTTCTTCAGCATGTGGATCCACGAATTGGGGCACGCCACGGCGGCGTGGCTGTGCGGGTTCCTGGCCCTGCCAGGCCCCTGGCGCACGCTCACCGCCGCGGGGCGTTCGCCCCTGTTCGCGGCGCTCGTCTCGGCTGCGCTGCTCTACGCGATCGTGCGCGGCTTGTTGACCGGCCGCAAGACGGGCGCGCTTTGCGCATCCGCGCTGCTCCTCCTGCAGCTCTGCTGCACCCTGATCCCCAGCCCCCGTTCCGCGACGGTCCTGATCGTATTCGCCGGCGACGGCGGGTGCCTCGTGCTCGGCGCGCTGCTGATGGCGACCGTCTACGCTCCGGCGGAAGGAGCCATCCGACGCGGCTGGCTTCGCTGGGGGTTCTTGGCCATCGGCGCGGGGGCGTTCGCCGACGTCTTCGAGCTGTGGTTCGGCGCGCGCACCGATCCCGATCGGATCCCCTTCGGAATGAACGAAGGCGTCGGTCTCAGCGACCCGAGCGTGCTCAGCGATCAGTACGGTTGGAGCGCATCCTTGCTCGTGCACCGCTACCTTGCCCTCGGCTGCGTGTGCCTGCTCGCGCTCGCCTGCATCTACATCCTGGGACTGCGCCGTGCCCGGGCCGATGCGTCGCGGCGCCAGGGCTGAACGGACGTCCCCGCGCCCTTTTGCCGCCGGTGGATTAAAGTCGGCCGCACGCGCGCGACGCGCGCCCCTCCCGGAGGTGCTTGAGTGAAGCTCTACTTCAAGGCCGGCGCATGCTCCCTTTCTCCTCACATCGTGCTCCGCGAGCTCGGCTTGCCCTTCGACCTGGAGCCGGTCGACACCAAGGCGCAGAAGACCGCCTCCGGCGCGAACTTCACGGCCATCAATCCGAAGAGATACGTCCCCACCCTGCAGCTCGATGACGGGCAGGTGCTCACCGAGGGCGCGGCGATCGTCCAGTACCTCGCCGACCGCAAGCCCGACGCGATGCTCGCGCCGCCGTGGGGCTCGATGGACCGCTACCGGCTCCAGGAATGGCTGAACTACGTCGCCAGCGAGCTGCACAAGTCCTTCAGTCCGATCTTCCGGGCCGCGGAG
>DATFUN010000095.1:0-2179 GCA_035260805.1 Myxococcales bacterium
CGCCTCGTCGCAGCGGGCGCGTTCGCACTGCTGCTGCTGGCCACCGGGGGGAACGCCGTCGCGAAGGTGGAAGGCGACACTGTCGTGCTCGGCGCGGCGGTGTCGCTCACCGGCAAGTACTCGGTCAACGGCAAGAACACCAAGGACGGGTACGACCTCGCGGTGAAACGCATCAACGAGATGGGCGGCGTGAAGGTCGGTGGAAAAGCGTACAAGATGAAGGTGGTCTACTACGACGACGAATCCACCCCTGCGCGCGGCGCGCAGCTCGCCGAGCGCCTCATCAACCAGGACGGCGTGAAGTTCGTCCTCGGCGCCTACAGCTCCGGCCTGACCAAGGCCATCGCTCCGGTCACCGAGAAGTACAAGGTCCCCCACGTGGAAGGGAACGGAGCTGCGCGCGAGCTCTTCACCGAAGGGTACAAGTACCTGTTCGCGGTGCTCTCCACCTCGGACTACTACCTGCGCGACGCGGTGAACGTCGCCGCGGAGGTAGCGAAGGAGCACGGACGCGATCCGAAGACGCTCAAGATTGCGATGGCGTTCGAGAACGATCCGTTCAGCCTCGACGTGCGGCAGGGGATCCTGGAGGCCGCGCAGAAGCACGGAATGAAGGTCCTCGTCGACGACAAGCTGCCGCCCGAGATCAACGACATGGCCGCCACCCTCACCAAGGTGAAGGCGGTGAAGCCCGACCTGCTGCTCGTCTCCGGCCACGAGAAGGGCGCGACCCTGGTGGTGCGGCAGACCGCCGAGATGAAGGTGGACGTCCCCATCGTCGCCACGACGCACTGCGATTCGGCCAAGATCGCCGAGGACCTGGGCAAGCTCGCCGAGGGCGTGCTCTGCGCCTCGCAATGGGACCGCAAGCTCAGCTACAAGGACAAGTGGTTCGGCAGCGCGGACGATTACGCCAAGCTGTTCGAGAAGGAGTTCAAGTACCCGGCGCCTTACCAGGCCGCGGAATCGACCGCCTCGGTGCTGGTGTTCGCCGACGCGTTCGCCCGCGCCGGGTCCTTCGAGCCCGAGAAGGTGCGCGACGCCATCTCGGCGACGGACATGATGACCTTCTACGGACCGATCAAGTTCGACCCGACCGGTAAGAACGTCGCCAAGCCGATGGTGCTCTACCAGGTGCTCGGCGGCGATTACAAAGTGGTGGCGCCGACGAAGTGGGCCGAGACCAAGCTGGTCTTCCCGCGCAAGATGCCGCAATAAGGAGCTCCGAAAACTCTCCCGGCCCCTCGGTCCCACGGGCCGGGAGACTCGTTCCGATGGAAAACCTCAGGCTGCTCGTCGCCGCGCCCCCGCTGTCCCTCCAGCTGCTGCTGGACGGCATCCTGATCGGCGCCATCTTCGCTCTCGCCGCATACGGGATGGCGCTGGTCTGGGGCGTGATGGGCCTCATCAACGTGGCGCAGGGCGAGCTGGTGATGCTCGGCGGGTATGCCGCCTACTTCCTCTACCGCGCTGGCATCCATCCCCTCCTCGGGGTGCCCGTCGCGGCGATCCTGCTCTTCGTCCTCGGCTGGGCGCTGTACAGGGTCGTGATCTTCCGCGTGGTCGACAAGGACCTGTTCATCTCCATCCTGGCCACCTACGGCCTGAGCATCCTCCTGCAGCAGCTCGCCAACGGGTTGTTCGGCGCGAACGTGCACACCGCCGAGTCCGGGTTGGGCACCGTCGTCCTTCTGGGAGGGGCGGTGACCATCTCCGAGATCAAGCTGGTCGCCTTCGCCGCCGCGCTGCTGGCGGGCGCCGGGCTGATCGTCTTCCTCAAGCGCTCGCGCATGGGACAGGCCATTCGCGCCACCGCGCAGAACGCGCGCGCGGCACGGGTGATGGGGATCGACACCGACCGGGTCTACGCGTGGACCTTCGGGCTCAACGCCGCCATCTGCGGCGCCTCGGGCGCGCTGGTGGCGATGACCTGGATCGTGCACCCGTATCTGGGCCTGCCCTACACCGTGCGCTCGTTCATGATCGTGATCCTCGCCGGGCTGGGGAACGTGCTCGGCGTACTCGCGGCAGCGCTGGGCCTGGGCGTGGCGGAGAACTTCGCCGGCTTCGTCCTCGGCGCCGAGTACCAGGCGGCGTTCGTCTTCGGCCTGCTGGTGGTGATCCTCGTCTGGCGCCGGTTCTCGCTGGCCCGCCAGCGGAGATACCTGGCATGAAGCCA
>DATFUN010000096.1:0-6893 GCA_035260805.1 Myxococcales bacterium
GTTCTTGCGGCTCATGCGCACCACGTTGGAGGTGGCCTCCCGGCGCTTCGCCTCGTACGCCTGGAGGGCCTCCGCCGCATCGCGGTACGCACAGAGCGCGTCCGCCAGCGCTCGCGCGTCGAGGATCGCCTGCCCGGCACCGTTCGAGCCCCGGGGCACCATCGGATGCGCGGCGTCGCCGAGCAGCGTGACGAACCCCTGCGTCCACCACGGCAGCGGGTCCTGGTCGACCATCGGAAACTCCAGCACCAGATCGGCGGCGCGGATGAACGCCGGCACGTCCAGCCATTCAAAGCGCCAGTCCTCGAACGCGCCGATGAAGTCGGCCAGCTCGCCACGCCGGGTCCAGTCGCGCTTGTCGTGGCGCGGCGTCTGGATCTCCGCCACCCAGTTGACGAGCTGCTGCCCGTGGGCGTCGATGCGCTCGCGGATGGGATAGATGACCATCTTTCCGCATTTCAGCCAGCCCGCGCGAACCATGCTCGCGCCCGAGAGGAACGGCGGCCAGCGGGTGACGCCGCGCCACATGTTGACCCCGGAGTAGAGAGGTTCGCCCTCGTACGGGTGGAGCTGCTTGCGGATGACGGAGTGGATGCCGTCGCAGGCGACCACCACGCTGCCGCGCTGGGGCGCGAGCTCCTCGCCCGTGACCGTGCTGCGGAACAACGCGGTCGCACCCTGCGCATCCTGCTCGAACCCCGCGCACTTCCATCCGGCGAGGACGCAATCGTTCCCGAGGCGCCGCCGGACCGCCTCGAGCAGGACCGTGTGCAGATCGCCGCGGTGGACGGAGTACTGCGGCCATTCGTAACCTGCGGCGCGACCGAGCGCCTCGCGGTAGATGAGCTGGCCGAAGCGGTTGAAGAACGCCGCCTCGCGCGTTTCCACCGCGTAGCGCGACAGCTCGCCGGCGAGGCCGAGGCGGGCGAGCTCCTTAGCGGCATGAGGCAGGATGTTGATCCCCACGCCGACCGCCCTGATCTCCGGCGACGACTCGAACACCCGCGAGGGGATGCCCGCCTTCTCGAGGGTGAGCGCCAGCGTCAGGCCGCCGATCCCGCCGCCGACGATCAGGACGTCCATGCGCGCGCCTCTGCGCGTTCATAGCCATCCACCCGACGAGGCGTCAATGGCGGCGCCGGTTGACGCGCAGCCGCCGCGTAGGTAATCCGGGCCGGCGAGGGTTTACGATGAAGCTCTACGAAGGAGTGCGCTCGTCGGCGTCGTTCCGGGTGCGGATCGCCCTGAACCTGAAGGGCCTGCCCTACGACTCGCAGGTCATCGATCTGCGCGCCGGCGAGCACCGCCGGCCCGAGTACGCGCGGATCAACCCGCAGCAAGCGGTGCCGGCGCTGGCCGACGGCGGGCGCACGCTCGTCCAGTCGATGGCGATCCTCGAGTACCTCGACGAGATCCATCCCGAGCCGCCGCTGCTCCCGCGCACCGCGGCGGAGCGCGCGCGGGTGCGGGCGATGGCGCAACTAGTCGCGTGCGAGATCCACCCGCTCAACAACACGCGCGTGCTGGGCTACCTGGAGCAGGAGCTGCGCGTATCCGAGCAGGCGCGCGACCGCTGGTACGCGCACTGGGTCCACGAAGGATTCCGCGGCCTGGAGCCCATGCTGGGCGACGCGGAGACCGGGCAGTTCTGCCACGGCGACGCGCCCACCTTCGCCGACGTCTTCCTGGTCCCCCAGGTGGTGAACGCGCAGCGGTTCAAGGTCGATCTCGCCGAGTTCCCCCGCGTGGTCCGGATCTTCGACCGCTGCATGAAGCTGCCCGCCTTCGAGCGCGCGCACCCGAAGAACCATCCAGCCGGCGGCTGACTCGACACTCCCGCGGGATGGACGCTATGGATGGCGCGGAGGCAAGGATGACCGTCAACGCGAGATCTGCGCGGCGCACGGCCGTGCGCGTCGCAGCAGTGCAGCCGCCTTCCTTCGCGGGCGCCGAGGAGCACCGCAACGCGGCGCAGGCTTGCGCGTACATCGACGAGGCGGCGGACGCCGGCGCTTCCTACGTCGTGTTCCCCGAAGGCTATCCGGGGCCGTACTCCGGGCCGATGGAGAACGACGCGATCGATCGCGTGCGCGAGCGGGCGCGGGTGCACCGGGTGTGGGTGAGCGCCGGGCGGCTCGAGCGCGGCGCGCTGCCGGACACCTACCACATCACTCACGTGCTCATCGACGACGCGGGAGAGGTGCGGGCCCGCTACCGGCGCGTGCAGCCGAACCATCCCGTCTTCAACGCATATCTAATGGCCGGGCGCCACCACGTCCTGCCCGGCGACGAGCTGATGACGGTCGACGCGCCGTTCGGCCGCATCGGCCTGCTCATCTGCTCGGAGCTGTTCGTGCCGGAGCTGTCGCGGATCCTCATGCTGCGCGGCGCGGACCTGATCGTCGCTCCCGGCGGCGGCGTGCACGGACCGACGCGGACGCGGCTGCAGGACACGTGGCGCGCGGTGGCCCGGGCGCGGGCCGCCGAGAACCTCGTCCACGTGGTGGTGAACCAGAACCTCTTCGGCGGCTCGCGCCAGGGCCGCACCTGCATCGCCTCGCCCGAGCGGATGCTCGCGCAAAGGGACGACGCGGGGATCGCGTTCGCCGATCTGGATCCGGCGCGGCTCGACGCGCTGCGGTCGCGCTACTACGACGAGGAGATCCTCTCGCCGCCCGGCGATCCCGAGCAGGTCTTCTTCTGCCGGCCGGGGCAGTCGCACGACCGGCGCCCGGAGCTGTACGGCGAGCTGGCGCAGCCGCAGGCAGACGCCTTCGCGTACCATTACGAGCGGCGCGGGCTAGACACATGGCGGGCCGAATACGAGAGGATCAAGGAGGGACCGAATGGCCGATGAGGCGCTGAACCGTGTCCAACTCGCCGCCAGCCACTGGAAGCCGCGCTTCGTGGCCAACGGAATCGACGTGAACGACTTCGAGCGGGTGCTCGCGTCCACGACCGAGTGGAAGGACTGGGGCCCCAACTGGATGCGGACCGGGGACATGCACCGGGAGCTGGGCGACCAGGCGGCGCGCTCCGAGCGCATGGTGAGCGCCGCCGAAGCCTGGCAGCGCGCGGCCTGGTGCTACCACCTGGGGAAGTTCCTCTGGTTCGAGGACCGCGCCGTGCACGACCGGCTGCGGGAGCTGGCCATCTCGACGTACCAGAAGGCGCTGCCGCACCTCGATCCACCCGGCGAGCGACTCGAGATCCCGTTCGAGGGTGCATCGATCCCGGGCATCCTCCGCCGCCCGCGCGGCGCGTCCCGGCCGCCGCTGGTGCTGATGGTGCCCGGTCTCGATTCGTCGAAGGAGGAGCTGTACGCGATGGAGAACGACTTCCTCCGCCGCGGCATGGCGACCCTGACCGTCGACGGCCCCGGTCAGTCGGAGAACGCGCCGCGCTTCCCCATCCGCGCCGACTGGGGATCGGTGATAGGTCCCCTGCTCGACGGCTTGCGCGGGCGCAAGGACGTGGACCTGGACCGGGTGGGCCTGATGGGCATCAGCATGGGCGGCATCTACGGCCCGCGCGCCGCCGCGGTGGAGAAGCGGCTCCGCGCGGTCGTCGCGCTCGCCGGCCCGTACGATCTCTCCGAGTGCTGGCCGGCGCTGAACCCGCTCACCCGCGGCGGCTACGTCTTCTACACGAAGTCCCGCGACGAGAACGAAGCCTTCGAGAAAACCAAGATGCTCACCTTGCGAGGCGTGCTCGACAAGGTGACCTGCCCGCTGCTCGTCATCCACGGCGCGCGCGATCGCCTCTTCCCTCCGGAGCAGGCCGAGCGCATCGCCCGCGAGGCCCGCAAGGCGACTCTCCTCATGTACCCGGACGGAAACCACGTCTGCAACAACATCGCCTACAAGTACCGCCCCGCCATGTCCGACTGGCTCCACGACCAACTTTCCTGACCGCGAGGTTGACTAGAAGCGTTTCACGCGTGAAACGCTTCTAGTCCTAATCGAGGACCAGCGCGGCGCGGCCCGGGATTGCGTTGTCGCGTAGGAGCTGGTGCGCGGTCTCCAGCTCCTCCAGAGAGAAGGTGCGGGTCACGATGGCCCGGACGCGTTTCTGGCGGAGCAGCTCGAGGGTCTGGGCCAGCTCTGCGAGCGTGACGTAGCGCGAGCCGTGGATCTCCAGCATCTTGCGCAGCATCAGACCCGGGTCGACGCGGAACGTGGGGTCCTTGCCGAAGACGGCCTTGGGCCGATTGCCGACGATCACCAGCCGGCCCGCCGGCGCCAGCGAGCGGACGCAGGCCTCCAGCGTCTCCGCCGAGGAGACGAAGTCGATCGCCGCCTCCACGCCGCGGCCGCCGGTGCGCGACAGCGCCTGCTTCGACAGCTCCTCGCCGCGCGCGTCGATCACCTCGTCTGCTCCCGCCGCGCGGAGCATCTCCAGCTTCGCGTCGGTGACGTCGGCGCCGATCACCCAGCCGCCGCACAGCTTGGCCACCTGCACGGCGTGGATTCCCACCCCGCCGCCCGCGCCCACGATGAGCACGCGGTCCCCGGGCCCGATGCGCGCCTCCTCCCGGCAGGCGTGCAGCGGAGTGGCGATGGCGTCCGCAGCGATCGCCGCGTCGAGGTACGACACCCCCTCCGGGATCCGGCAGAGGTTGCGCGCGGGAACCACCAGGTATTCCGCGTATCCGCCGTCCGCAGCCATCCCCAGGTAGCCGCCGAACCGTTCGCACAAGGTCTCCCGCCCGCCGCGGCAAAAGGAACACGTCCCGCACGTCAGGTAGAAGTGGCAGGCGACGCGGTCGCCGGCGCTCACGCCCTGGACCCCCGGCCCGAGCTCGACGACGTCGCCGGCCACCTCGTGTCCGGGGATGCGCGGGAACGAGGTGACCAGCCCCGGATTGGCGGTCATGATCACCACGGTGAGCCCCACGCCGGTGGCGCGGACGCGGACGCGCACCTCGCCTGGACCGGGCGCCGGGATGGGAACCTCCGTGAGATGGAGCGGGCCCGCCAGCTCCCGCAGCACCATGGCCCTCATCGTGCCCCGCCGGTCCAAGCCTCACCTCTCGAGCTGGAACTCCGCGCGGCGCGCCTCGTCCATCAGCGTCCGCCAGACGTGCTCGCGCAGCTCGGCGAAGCGCGGCGAGGCCAGCGTCTCGCGCGTGCGCGGCCGGGGCAGGTTCACTTGCACGATCTCGGACACGGTGCTCGGCTTTCCCTTCAGCACCACCACCCGGTCGCCCATCAGCACCGCTTCCTCGATGGAGTGGGTGACGAAGATGGTGGAAGTCGGGCGCATCTGCCAGATGCGGAGCAGCTCGAATTGCAGGATCTCGCGCGTCTGCGCGTCGACGGCGGCGAAAGGCTCGTCCATGAGCAGCACGTCGGGCTCGACGGCGAGGGCGCGCGCCAGGCCGCAGCGCTGCTGCATCCCCCCGGAGAGCTGGTACGGATAGGCGTCCTCGAATCCGCTCAGCCCGACGAGCTGGATGAAGTACGGCACCCGTTCCTGGATCACCGCCTTCGATGCGCCCGAAAGGCGCAGGCCATAGGCCACGTTCCCGAACACGGTCTTCCAGGGAAAGAGGCCGAAGTGCTGGAAGACCATCGCGGCCTTGGGCAGCGGACCGGTGACGCGCTGCCCGTCGACGCGCACCTCGCCCTCGCTCATCGGGATCAGCCCGTCCAGGCAGCGCAGCAGCGTCGTCTTGCCGCAACCGGAAGGACCGACCAGGGCCAGGATCTCGCGATGACCGACGCGCAGGTTGACGTCGCGGAAGACCTGCAGCGCGCCGTAGCTCTTCGACGCACCGGAGACGGTGATGCGCGGCGCCGCCGCGGCGTCGTCGGGCTGCGTGGCTGGCTCGGTGGAGACGCGCATCCGCATGCGTTCAGTCCGCCGGTTGCCGGCGCTTCGCCCAGTATTCCGGCGAGGCCTTGGTCCTGGCCAGCGCGTCGGCCGTCTCGGTGCCCGGCGCCATCGAGGCGGAAGTCCCGGCGAGCACCTGGTGGTGCTCGATGTTCAGCGTCCGCAGCCAGCGCTGCTGACCCATGGTCGTCGCCACGAAGTAGCCCAGCTCGACCAGCTCCGGGTCGGTGAAGTGGCGGTGCAGCCGGTCCCAGAACGCGTCGTCGGTGTCCAGGCCCCAGGTGATCGCCTCGGTGTAGGCCAGCGCCGCCTTCTCGCGCTCGCCGTACCGCTTCGACTTCTCGAAATCGAGCAGATCGCGGTAGTCCTCCTCGAGGAGCCCGGCGTTGGCGGACTTCATCGAGCGTTGGTTGCCGCAGTACTCGCACTTCACCGACCGCGACACGTAGACGCGGCACAGCTCCTTGAGGTTGTGGTCGACGATCCCGTTCTTGAACACGTCGCGCCAGGTGTTCGCGAACGACCAGAAGACCGCCGGGACGTGCGCCCGGATCGCCGAGCTCTCGGGCCTGGGCGTGCCTTCGCGCCTGCAGCGGTCCAGCTCCTCCTTCATCTTCGGATCGGAAATGGTGTCCGGATCGACGTAGCTGATGCGCGGCCTGGCCATGGGTGGCCTCCCCAAGGTACGACGGATGCAAACGATTGCGTGGATCGTATCGGCGCAGGTCCTTCGGGTCAACGGCGGCGTTTGACCGCTCCCGCCTGCTGTGGAATGAAACGGCGTGCAAACGTCGGCCGGACCGCCTCGCGGCTCCGGAGGAGAGGCGGCAATGGCGGACGGCGAAGCGCTGAAGCCCCGATACAACTGGAACCGCCAGATCCCCGCCCCCGGCCATTCGGCGGTCGACTTCGAGGAGCGCGTCAACTTCCGCCGGCTGCACGACTACCGCCTGGCGCGGGCCCGCCAGGCGCTCGCCGCCTCGAAGCTCGGCTCGGTGCTCTGCTTCGACAACAACAACATCCGCTACCTGACCAGCACGGTGATCGGCGAGTGGTCG
>DATFUN010000097.1:0-9100 GCA_035260805.1 Myxococcales bacterium
AACTCGAAGGGGCTGGCTGGCCGCAAGAAGCTCTTCTGGCAGACGTTGATCTTCCTGGGCGTCGTCGCGGTGCTGTTCGTCGACTGGAGGGGCGGCCTGCTCCATCCGCACCTGATGCTCGACACGCGCCTGTCGATCCCCTTCATCAAGGTGCGCACCTTCAGCCCGGTGCTGCCCTGGTGGCTGTACCTTCCGTTCGCCTTCGTCGTCATCGTGGGCACCAGCAACGCGGTCAACCTGACCGACGGGCTGGACGGGCTCGCCATCGGGCCCACCATCGTCAGCGCGCTCACCTTCCTCCTGCTCGCGTACCTCGCCGGCCTGGTGATCAAGGGGTTCAACGTCGCCGACTACTTGCTCATCCCCCACATCGAGGGAGCCAGCGAGCTGGCCGTGTTCTGCGCGGCGATGGCCGGAGCGGGCATCAGCTTCCTCTGGTTCAACACCTACCCGGCCAGCGTGTTCATGGGCGACGTGGGCGCGCTGGCCATCGGCGGCGGCCTGGGCGTGCTCGCCGTGCTCACCAAGAACGAGGTGGACAGCGCGATCATCCATGGCGTCTTCTTCGTGGAGGCGCTCTCGGTGATGATCCAGGTGTTCTGGTTCAAGCGCACCGGCCGGCGCATCTTCCGCATGGCGCCCTTGCACCACCACTTCGAGCTGCAGGGCTGGGCGGAGCCGAAGATCATCGTCCGCTTCTGGATCGTCTCCATCATGCTGGCGCTGGTCGGCCTCCTCTCCATCAAGCTGAGGTAACCGATGCGGCTCGCCGGGCGATGTGCGCTGGTCGTCGGGCTCGGCAAGAGCGGCGTCGCCGCCGCGCGCCTGCTCGCGACGCGCGGCGCCCGCGTCGCCGTGGCCGACGACAAGGCCGAAGACGCGCTCGCGGATTCGCTTCGCCAGTTGGAGGGCGTCCCGCACGAGCGGCACCTGGGCGGGCTGCGCGAAGAGGCGTTCCGCGCCAGGGACCTGGTGGTGGTGAGCCCGGGCGTGCCGCTCTCCACCCCGTCCATCGCGGAAGCGCGCTCCCGCGGCGTGGAGGTGATCGGCGAGGTGGAGCTTTCGGCGCGGTTCGTCGAGGAGCCGATCGTCGGGATCACCGGCACCAACGGGAAGAGCACCACCACCGCGCTCACCGCGCACCTGCTCCGCGCCGCGGGCAAGAAGGTGTTCGCGGGTGGAAACCTGGGCGACGCGCTCTCCAACCGCGTGCTGTCCGGGGGCAAGCTGGATGCCACGGTGTGCGAGCTGTCGTCCTACCAGCTGGAAGGCATCGTCTCGCTGCGCTGCGCGGCGGCGGCGGCGCTGAACGTCACCCCCGACCACCTCGATCGGTACCGGTCGCTGGACGAGTACGCGGCGGCGAAGGAGCGCATCTTCGAGAACCAGCAGCCCGGCGATTCCGCCGTGCTGAACCTGGCCGATGCGCGCGTCGCCGCCATGCGCACGCCGGCCGGAGTGCGGCGGCGCGGATTCGACCCGCGCGGGCGGAACGCCGACGCCGCCGGCTTCTTGCGGGCGAAGTCGGTCCTCGCGGTGGACGGCGCGGAATACGATCTGCGCGCTCCCACGCTGCGCGGCGCCCACAACGCGGAAAACGCGCTCGCGGCGCTGCTGCTCGCGCGGCACCTGGACGCGCCGCCCCGGGCGCTGCAGCAGGGCCTGGACAGCTATCCCGGGCTCCCGCACCGGCTGGAGCCGGTCCGCACGCTGGACGGCGTCGAGTGGGTGAACGACTCCAAGGGCACCAACGTGGACAGCGTGGAGAAGTCCCTCTCCGCCTTCGACGGCGGCGTGCTGCTCATCATGGGAGGCCGCGGGAAGGGCGCTCCCTACCGGCCGCTGCGCGCGCTGTTTCCCGGCCGGGTGCGCGCGCTTCTCACCATCGGCGAGGACGCGCCGCGCATCGCCGGGGAGCTGGGGGACCTGGCTCCCGTGACCGCCTGCGGCGACCTGCGCACGGCGGTCGCGCAGGCGCGCAAGCTGGCGCGCGCCGGCGATGCGGTGCTGCTCTCGCCGGCCTGCGCCAGCTACGACCAGTTCCGGAACTTCGAGGACCGCGGGGATCAGTTCAAGGCGCTGGTGCGGGGGCTTACGTGAGCGCCTCGGCGGCCATCCGCGTCCCGCACGTCCGCGATGCCGCGCGGCCTTTCCGCTACGATCCGGTGCTGCTCGGCGCGGTGCTGGTGTTGACCATGCTGGGCGTGGTGATGGTCTACAGCGCATCGGCCGTCTACGCGGGCGCGCGGCTCGGGGACGGGCTCTGGTTCTTCAAGCGGCAGCTCGCCGGCGCCGCCCTGGGGCTCTTCGCGCTGCTCGTTGCGATGCGCGTCGGATACCAGCGGCTGGAGAAGCTCGCCACGCCGCTCCTGCTCCTCGCGCTGCTGCTCCTCATCCTCCTGCACGTGCCCGGGCTGGGCCACGCGGCGGGCGGCGCGCGGCGCTGGCTCGTGTTGGGGCCGATCCAGTTCCAGCCCAGCGAGCTGGTCAAGCTGGCGCTGGTGCTGTGGCTCGCGCGTTCTCTCTCCCGCAAGCAGGACCGCGTCCGGATCTTCTCCGCCGGCCTGTTGCCTCATCTCCTGGTGCTGGGCATCGTGGCTGCTTTGCTTCTCTCGGAGCCGGACTTCGGCACCACCATGGTGATCGCCTCGCTCACCTTCGCCCTCCTCTTCGTCGCCGGCGCGCGGATCGCTTATCTGGCCTGCGGAGCCGCGCTGGCCGCGCCGATCGCTGCCTTCCTGGTCTGGCATTCGCGCTACCGGCTGCAGCGCGTGCTCGCTTTCCTCGATCCGTGGGCAGATCCGCGCGGGCGCGGATACCAGGCGGTGGAGTCGCTGCTCGCCTTCGGCGCCGGCGGCACCTCCGGGGTGGGGCTGGGCGGGAGCCACCAGAAGCTCTTCTTCCTCCCGGCCGCGCACACCGACTTCATCCTGAGCATCGTCGGAGAGGAGCTGGGCTTCCTCGGCGTGTCGGCGGTGCTGCTCCTCTTCGCGGTGGTGGTCTGGCGGGGCCTCAAGGCGGCGCACGCGGCTCCCGATCCGTTCGGATGCTACCTGGCGACGGGCATCACCTTCCTCCTCGCCCTGGAGGCGCTGGTCAACGCCGGCATGGCGCTCTCGCTCTTGCCCACCAAGGGCATGGCCCTGCCGTTCCTCTCCTACGGGATGAGCAGCGCGGTGGCGTCGCTGCTGGCGGCGGGCATCCTTCTTTCGGTGAGCGGCGCCGCCCGCACCATGGGCGCCGTCCGATGAGGATGCTCATCGCCGGCGGCGGCACGGGCGGCCACCTCTTTCCCGGCCTCGCGCTCGCCGAGGAAGTGAAGACGCGCCATCCGCGGAACGAAGTGCTCTTCGTCGGTACCCCGCGCGGGCTGGAGACGCGCATCGTGCCGCGGAACGGCTTCCCGCTCGAGCTGGTCGACGTCGGGCCGCTGAAGCGGCAAGGCACCTTCGGCACCTTGCGCGGCCTGGGCCGACTGCCGCGCGCCCTCTGGCAATCGCGCCGGATCCTGCAAAGATTCGATCCCGACGTGGTGGTCGGCGTGGGCGGGTATGCCAGCGGGCCGGTGGTGATGGCCGCCTGGACGATGCGCATCCCCACCGCAGTGCAGGAGCAGAACGCGCTGCCCGGGTTCACCAACCGCACCCTGGGTCATTTCGCCCGCGCCTGCTTCATCGCGTTCGACGAGGCGCGGGCCGGGTTCCCGCCGGCGCGGACGCACCTGCTTGGAAACCCCATCCGGCGCGCATTTCTGGACAACTACCTCCACTCGAAGGAGCCTTCGGCGGAGCGCCTGTCGGTCCTGGTCACCGGCGGCTCGCAGGGCGCGCACGTCCTGAACCTCCGCGTCGCGGAGGCGCTCGAGCTGCTTGCGCCGGTCCTCGGGCCGCGGCTGTCGGTCCTGCACCAGACCGGCGAGAAGGACCTGCCGGAGATCGCCCGCCGTTACCAGGGACTGCAAGGAAGCGGCTTGGATGCCCGGGCGGCCGCGTTCATCGACGACATGGCCAATGCCTACGCCCAGGCCGACCTGCTCGTCTGCCGCGCCGGGGCCACCACCATCGCCGAGCTGACCGTCTGCAAGAAGCCGGCGATCCTGGTCCCCTTTCCTTACGCGGCCGACGACCACCAGACGGTCAACGCGCGCAGCCTGGTGACGAGCGGCGCGGCGCTCCTCTTGCCCGAGCGGGAGCTGACCGGCGAGAAGCTCGCCGCCGAGCTGCGCGGCCTCGCCGAGGACCGCGAGCGCCTGCGGCGGATGGCGCGGCAGAGCGGCCTTTTGGGGCGGCCCCAGGCGGCCCGCGAGATCGCCGAGGTGTGCGTCTCGCTGTGCGCGCGCCGGCTGGTCCGGGAAGGGCGGCACCTGCCGGCGCAGCCGGCGCCGGAAGCGCTGCCGCCGCGAGGAGGAGATCACAGCTGAACGAGCAGGATCTATTCAGGTTTGGCTATTGATTATCGTAGATCGAATCGCGTACATTCCCGCGAAGGAAGGTGGAGGAGGGTGTTTCGCAACAAGAAGGTGAAGGTCCACTTCGTCGGCATCGGAGGGATCGGGATGAGCGGCATCGCGGAGCTCCTCTTGAACCTCGGGTACGGCGTGAGCGGATCCGACCTGAAGGAGAGCGAGATCACCCGCCGCCTGGCTTCGCTGGGCGGCAAGGTCGTGCTCGGCCACCGCGCCGAGAACGTGGGTCCCGACGTCGACGTGGTGGTCACCTCCAGCGCGGTGCGGCGGGCGACCAACCCGGAGGCGGTGGCGGCCCGCGCGCGCGGCATCCCGGTGATCCGCCGGGCGGAAATGCTCGCCGAGCTGATGCGCCTCAAGGACGCGGTGGCCATCGCCGGATCGCACGGCAAGACCACCACCACCAGCCTGATCGCCACCGTGCTCGAGCACGCGGGACTCCAGCCCACCGCGGTGGTGGGCGGAAAGCTCAACGCCTTCGGCTCCAACGCCCGCCTGGGGAAGGGCGAGTGGATCGTGGTCGAGGCCGACGAGTCGGACGGCTCCTTCCTCCACCTGACGCCCACCATCGCGGTGGTCACCAACGTCGATGCCGAGCACCTCGACCACTACGGCACGGCGGAGGCGCTGCACCAGGCCTTCGTCGACTTCGCCGATCGGGTGCCGTTCTACGGGCTGGTGGTGCTCTGCCTCGACCATCCGACGGTGCAGCACCTGATCCCCCGGCTCTCGAAACGGCACGTCACCTACGGCATCTCTCCGCAGGCGGACTGGCGCGCCGACGAGGTGAAGCTCTCCGCCTTCAGCGCCCGGTTCGCCGTCTGGCACCGCGGGAAACGACTGGGAGAGGTGGCCCTCAAGATGGTGGGCGCGCACAACGTCCTGAACGCGCTGGCCGCCTGCGCGGTCGCCCACGAGCTGGGGATTCCCTTCGAGCGCGCGGCCGAGGCGCTGGGCGAGTTCGCCGGCGTGCAGCGCCGCTTCACGGTTCGAGGCGAGGCCGGCGGGATCCTGGTGGTCGACGACTACGGACACCACCCGGCGGAGATCCGCGCCACGCTTCTGGGAGCGCGGGCGTCGTTCCCGCAGCGGAGGATCGTCTGCGCCTTCCAGCCGCACCGCTACACGCGTACCCGGGATCTGATGGGCGACTTCGCCACCGCCTTCAACGACGCCGACGTCCTGGTCCTGGGCGACATCTATGCGGCCGGCGAGGAGCCGATCCCCGGCGTCTCGGGGGAGAAGCTCCATGCGGCGGTGCGCGCCTGCGGCCACCGCGATGCGACGTTCGTGCCCGACCGGGCGGCGCTGGCCACGGTCCTGCGGGCGCGGGTGCGGACGGGCGACCTGGTGCTGACCCTCGGCGCGGGCGACGTGACCCACGTCGGCGAGGAGCTGCTCGCGCTCCTCGGCGGCGGAGGCCATGCATGATCGAGCTGGTCTCGGCCTTGAAGCGCGCCTCGCGCGGCGAGGTGCAGCGCGACGTTCCGCTCGCGCCGCGCACCAGCGTGCGCGTGGGCGGCCCGGCGCAGCTCTGGGTGCGCCCGCGCGATCCCGAGGCGCTGGTGGCGGTGCTCGGCGTCCTGTGCGACGCGGGCGTCCCCTGGTTCGCCCTGGGCGGAGGAGCGAACACGGTGGTGGGCGACGGCGGCGTCGAGGGTGCCGTGCTCAAGCTCGCCCCCGACTTCGCTCCCGAGCAGGTCGAGGAAGGCGGCGATCACGCGGTGCTCACGCTCGGCGCGGGCGCGCCGATCGCCCGCTTCGTCTCGCTGGCGCGCGAGCAGCGCGGCGTGGGGGTCGCCTGGGCGGCGGGCATCCCCGGCACCGTGGGCGGCATGGTGACCATGAACGCCGGCACGAAGACGGGCGCGGCCGCCGATCACCTGGAAGCCGTCGAGGTCGCCACCCCGGACGGGCTGCGCTGGGTACCGGCCGCCGAGCTGCACCTCTCCTACCGCCGCTGCGAGCTGCCGGAAGGCGCGGTCCTGACGCGGGCCCGCTGCCGCGTGCGCCGCGGGGCCGAGCCGGAGGTGCTGGAGGACGCGCGCGCGGCCAAGGCGGACGTCGAGCGCCGCCGCGCCACGCAGCCCTTGTCGTTGCCCAACTCGGGCTCGGTGTTCGTCAACCCGCAGGGCGATTTCGCCGGCCGGCTGATCGAGCAGGCGGGGTTGAAGGGCGAGCGCCGCGGCGGCGCGCAGATCAGCGACAAGCACGCCAACTTCATCGTCAACCTGGGCGAGGCCACCGCCACCGACGTGATCCAGCTCATCGCCCTGGCGCGGGCGAAGGTGCTGGCCGCCACCGGCGTCGAGCTGCAACCCGAAGTGCGCCTGGTGGGCACCTTCCGGCCCCCGCTACCGGAGGAGCTCGCGCCGCACCACTTCGCTCCCGTGCTGCGCAGGAGGTCCGCATGACCAATCATCGCGGAGGCATCCTGACCATGAAATCGTGTCCCCCGACGGCGGTACGCATGCCCTTCCGCCGGGAACGGGGGGCCGCCGCGCGACGCATCGCGCCGGCCCCTGGATCGCCCTCGCGTTCCGTTGCGGCGGCGCTGGGGCGCATCGCCGTCGCCATGCTGCTCTCCGGGGCCCTCTCGGCGGGCGCCTGGCAGGCGTTCCGCTGGTCCACCACCACGAAGCTCTTCTCGCTGCGCGAGGTGCGCTTCTCGGGGCTGTCCCACGCCGCCGAGGCCGACCTGCTCGCGCGCAGCGGCCTGCACCCGGGCGCGAATCTCCTGTCGGTCGACCTCGCCGCCGCCGCCCGGGCGATGGAGTCGCATCCGTGGGTGGTCACCGCGCGCGTGACGCGCCGCCTGCCGGGCACGGTGGTGGCGGAGGTCGCCGAGCACCGGCCCGCGGCGCAGGTGCAGCTCGGCGGCCTGTACCTTCTCGACGACGAGGGCCGCGTGTTCAAACGCGCCGGGCCCGAGGACGACATCGACGTGCCGCTGGTCACCGGGCTCTCGCGCGACGCGTGGCTACGCGACCGGGGCGCGGCGCAGCTGCGGCTCTATTCGGCGCTGCGCCTGCTCGAGGCGTGGCGCGCGGCAGGGCTTCTCGGGGCATCGCTCGAGGAAGTGCGGCTGGAGGAGGACGGAGGATTCACCGCGTTCGCCCGCGAGCCGGCCGGGCTGCAGGAGGTTCGCCTCGGGGCGGAGGACCTCCCGCTCCAGCTGCGCAGGCTTTTGCAGCTCCGCGCCGCGCTGGCCCGCCGCGGAGAGTACGCGGCTCGCATCGACCTGGACAGCCAGGCGCGGCCCGAGTGGGTGTCCGCGCAGCTCGTGCCGACCGTACGCTGAGGAGGATTTCGTCCATGGCGCAGAAGAAGGGCGAGCTGATCGTGGGGCTGGACATCGGCACCACGAAGATCTGCTGCATCGTGGGCGAGGTCGGGCCGGAGGGCATCGACATCATCGGCATCGGCACCCATCCGTCGCGCGGGCTGCGCAAGGGCGTGGTGATCAACATCGAGGCGACGGTCTCCTCCATCCGGCGCGCGGTGGAAGAGGCGGAGCTGATGGCCGGATGCGAGATCGTCTCGGTGTACGCCGGCATCGCCGGCGGGCACATCCGCGGCTTCAACTCGCAAGGCGTGGTGGCGGTCAAGGACAAGGAAGTGAAGCAGGGCGACATCGCGCGGGTGCTCGACGCGGCGCGCGCCATCAACATTCCCCAGGACCGCGAGATCCTCCACGTCCTGCCGCAGGACTACATCATCGACGAGCAGGACGGCATCAAGGAGCCCCTCGGCATGAGCGGGGTGCGCCTGGAGGCCAAGGTGCACATCGTCACCGCGGCGGTCTCCAGCGCGCAGAACATCGTGAAGTGCTGCGCCAAGGCGGGGCTGTCGGTCTCCGACATCGTGCTCGAGCCGCTCGCCAGCGCGGAAGCGGTGCTCGCCGAGGAGGAGAAGGAGCTGGGCGTCGCCCTGGTCGACGTGGGCGGCGGGACCACCGACGTGGCCATCTTCTCCGGCGGGGCCATCCAGCACACCAGCGTCATCCCCCTCGGCGGGAACCACCTCACCAACGACATCGCGGTGGGGCTGCGCACCCCGATGAACGAGGCGGAGCGGATCAAGGTCAAGTACGGGAGCGCCCAGAGCGCGCTGCTCGACAAGGACGAGACCATCGAAGTGCCCAGCGTCGGCGGCCGCGCGCCGCGCGTCCTGGCGCGCCGCATCCTCTGCGAGATCGTCGAGCCGCGCGTCGAGGAGCTGTTCCAGCTCGTGCACCGCGAGATACAGAAGGCGGGCCAGGAGGACCTTCTCGCCTCGGGCGTGGTGCTGACCGGAGGATCGACGCTGCTCCACGGCATGCCCGAGCTGGCCGAGGAGGTGTTGGGGCTGCCGGTCCGGCGCGGTCTGCCGCGCAACGTCGGCGGGCTGACCGACGTGGTGAAGAGCCCGCAGCACGCCACCGCGGTGGGCCTGCTCCACTACGCCATCAAGCAGGGGACGGAAGGCCGGGTGTTCGCGGGCGACGCATCGTCGCTGCGCGAGCGGTTCATCGGTTGGGTGAAGGAGCTGTTCTGAACCGGAGGGGTCATGGAAGAGTTCGAGAGTGAGCTGGGCGCGAAGATCAAGGTGATCGGGGTCGGCGGCGGCGGCGGCAACGCCTTGAACACGATGATC
>DATFUN010000098.1:0-2419 GCA_035260805.1 Myxococcales bacterium
CGGCGCAACGTGATGCTGCCGCTCGTGCAAAAGGAGCGCGTGCTGACGTTCAACGATCACGCCGAGCAGGATCTCTCGCCGGTCCGGTGGTAGCCACAGTGCATCCCATACCGCCGTGGCATGAAAAGCGTAGGGCTGCCCTCTCCTGATCCGTCACTTCCAGGCCTCGTCTCGGTCGCAGTCCCGGCGACAAGCTCAACCTGTGTCGGGGGCGCGCGACGCGTCCACTCCGATCAGCGCGGCAGGCGGTGCGGCGGCCGTCAGACCGGCTCCGACCGGCGACGCGAGCGCCTCGTCCTCGCGGCACATTCCGGACTCCATCAAACGCGAGGTCTTCGTGCGCGACGGCGGCCGCTGCTCAGGGCCACCCTATCGGCGGCCACTAGACCACGCTGAGGTGCGTGGCCAGGCGGTGCAGCGAGAGCACGTCGTCCTCGTCGAGCAGCGCCACCGACATGTCGTCCGCGAGGGCCGCGAGCTTGGGCGGCTCCGAGGCGAGCCGCGTCAGCTCGTGCCCCGAGGCTGCCTCGCAGAGCAGCACGCCTCCCCGCCGCAAGAGCAAAACGCCGCGCTGGAGGAGGGCGCGCTCGGCGGGAGCGTCCCCCTCGGCTTCGAGTTGCCAGGCGACGCGGCCGCGATCGTCGATGCGCGCAGCCGCGCCACCCGGGCCGGTCGCGATCAACGCCTGTTCGTCGGCCGCCAGGAGCGCGTGCCCGGGGAAGGGCAAGACGGTCGAGAAGCGGCGCGTGCCGTCGCTCAAGCGCGCCGCGGTCAGCTCGCGCCTCCGCTCTCCGGAGACGATCAACACCGATTCGCCCCAAGTGCAGAGCGCCGCCTCGCTTCCTTGGGGCAGCGGGCGCTCCCACAGCACGCGCCCCGAGTGCGGATCGATCGCGATCAGGAGATTGGCGGGCCGGGCCCCTCCGCAGAGCGCCACCAGCCGGCCCGGTGCCGACGCCAGCGAAAGCACGCGGGCCCGGCGCTTCCAGAGGAGCCGGCCGTCGGCGGCGTCGAGCGCGCTGAGCACTCCGCGGCCGGCGCAGGCGAGGACGCCCTCGGCGTGCAGGGCCTCGGTGGGCGCGCCGCCGGGGAGCCGCGAGCGGAAGGCCTGCGTTCCCGCGTCGGAGAAGCGCAGAAGGCCCGAGGTGGAGGCCCGGATCACCCCGCCGGGCACCGCCCACAGCTCGGCCGCGGCCGGCATGCGCCGCCGCCAGCGCGCCGCGCCGGTGAACGGATCGATGCGGGCGAGCGAGTCGGCCCCGGAGACGAACAGGTCCTCGCCGTTCCAGGCGCGCACGGCGAAACGGCACGCCTCCTCGAACAGGGTGCGCCCCGACGCGGCGTCCCGCCCGACGGCGTGGTGCAACCCCACGGTGACCACCACGCCCGGGGAGGGCCAGATGGCGCCGGGCCGCTCCTCCGCAGGGACGCGCCAGCCCTGGCGGTAGACCATCCGGCGGATGCGTCCGTGGGAGAGCGGGGGCTGCGGCGGCCGGACCGCTTTCTGCGGCGGCGGGGCGGCCACCACCTCGGGCGAGCGGCGCAGCTCGCCCGAGGCCAGCTCCGCGCAGTGCCTTGCCAGGCGTGCTGCCATGGCGCGCAGCTCGCGGAGCGGGTCGTCGGAGTCGATCGCGCGGCCAGCCAGCTTCTGCGCTTTCTCCGCGTACGCCCTGGCAGCCCCGGCGAGCGCCAGCGCCAGCGCGGCCGGCGTCACCGCGGCCGGCGCGCGCCAGCCCGGCGCGCGCACTTCGTCGCGCGTCAGGTCGCAGGCGAGCTCGATTGCGGAGAAGCGGAGCTGGAACGCGGGCTCGCCGGCCTCCCACGCGCGCACCAGCGCCTCCGCTTCGCGCACCAGGTTCCTCAACGCCAGATAAACCGGCCCCTCCCACTGCAGCGCCGGCGCGCCGGTGAAGCGCAGCGCGACGGCGCCCGATCCGAGCAGGGGAGCGAGCTGGGCGCGCGGCACCTCCGCACGATCGGCCAGCCGCGCTGCCGCCTCCGCCGGGACCTGCACCTCGCAGCGCACGGCCCCCCTGCCGGACCGCGCCACGAACGAGCGGCCTTCCGCGTGCGGCCAGGCCCGTGGCCGGGTGCCGGCCGCAGGCGGCCGCGCCGCGGCCCCGCGCAGGCGCCGCAGCAGGGGCGAGTGCACGAGCGCGGGGCTGATGCGGACCAGGTCCGCCGCCAGGCTCCGCGCGGCAGCGGCCGCCGCCGACCACAGCCGGCTCGCGTCGAGCAGCAGGCCGGAGGCGAGCATCCGCAGCGGCGGCGCGAGCGTCACCAGCGAGAGCAGGACGTCGGGGCCGCGCGCCTCCAGCACCAGCTCGGTCGGTCCGCGCCCGACGGTCGCCTGCGCCGCCGCGTTTCCCTCGCCCAGGTGTCGCAGCGCGGCCAGCAGCTCGTCGACCGCTACCAGCAC
>DATFUN010000099.1:0-5720 GCA_035260805.1 Myxococcales bacterium
CTCGGTTGGGTCCGCGAGCTCTTTTAACGATTTGAGGAGGGTCTCACGATGGAAAAGCATGACGAGATTCCGCAGCCCGACCTCGGCGCGCGGATCAAGGTGGTGGGAGTCGGCGGCGGCGGCGGCAACGCCCTGAACACGATGATCCTCGCCGGGCTCACCGGCGTCGATTTCATCGCCGCCAACACCGACTGCCAGGCGCTGGCGCACAATCGTGCGGGCACCAAGGTGCAGCTCGGCGCGCAGGTCACCAAGGGGCTGGGCGCCGGCGCCAACCCGGAGATCGGGCGGCAGGCGGCGCTGGAGGACAAGGCGCGCATCCTGGCCGCGCTGGAAGGCGCCGACATGGTGTTCGTCACCGCCGGGATGGGCGGCGGCACCGGGACGGGCGGCGCCCCGGTGATCGCCGACCTGGCGCGCAGCGTGGGCGCGCTCACCGTCGGGGTGGTCACCAAGCCGTTCCTCTTCGAGGGCAAGCGGCGCCTCAAGCAGGCGGAGAGCGGCCTTGCCGAGCTGAAGAACGCGGTGGACACGCTGATCACCATCCCCAACCAGCGGCTGCTCGCCATCGCGGACGAGAAGACGACGCTGCTCGACACCTTCAAGAAGGCCGACGAGGTGCTGCTCAACGCCGTGCAGGGCATCTCGGACCTGATCACGATCCCGGGGCTCATCAACGTCGACTTCGCCGACGTGCGAACCATCATGAGCAGCATGGGCGTCGCGCTGATGGGGACCGGGACGGCGGCGGGCGAGGGACGCGCGCTTTTGGCCGCGCGGCAGGCGGTGGAGAGCCCGCTGCTCGAGGACGTGCAGATCGACGGCGCGACCGGCATCCTGATCAACATCACCGGCGGGCCGGACATGACGCTGGTCGAGGTGAACCAGGCCTGCAGCCTCATCCAGGAGGCGGCGCACGAGGACGCCAACATCATCTTCGGCAGCGTCATCTCCGACGAGATGGCCGACAAGCTGAAGATCACCGTCATCGCGACCGGCTTCAACCACCGCGACACGCGCCGCATCGAGCGCACCGAGGCCACCCGCGCGCTGCGGACTCCCGGCGCGGCCGAGCACCCCGCGGCCCGCGCGCCGGCGCGCCCGGCCGACTCCCCCCGCGCCACTCCTGCGCCGCGCGCGGCGACTCCTCCTCCCCCTCAGCGCGACCGCCCCGTCCGGAAGCTTTCCTTCGAGGAGCTCCGCCAGCTCACCGGCGCCAGCGAGGACGAGCTGGACATCCCCACCTTCCTCCGCAACAACGACTAGCCGCGCGTAACGACTAGAAGCGTTTCACGCGAAGCGCGGAAGATTGGGAAGCGCGGAAGGTTTTTTTGCGAATCGTCCCGGTGCACCGCAGCGAGATCCAAACTAAATCTTCCGCGCTTCGTTTCCTTCCGCGCTTCGCGTGAAACGCTTCTAGCCCGCTACATCGGCTAGTCGCGGGAGCGGCCGGAGAGGAAGTCGCCGGCGCGGGCGGTGAGCTGGGCGGTGCGGGCCAGCTGGGCGTCGAGGCGGGCGAACACGTCCTCCGCGTCGTCGTGCAACATCAGATCGCGGCCTTCGCCGAGGCGCGCGAACAGATCGACGAGCTTCTGCAGCGTCTGATGCTCGCGGAGCAGCTCGCGCCCGGCGCGGCTGCCCTTCTGGGTGAAGATGAGCCCGCTCGCGAACAGCCGGGTGAGCGCGGCGCGGTTTCCGTCCATCACCGAGCGCACCCGCCGCTCGGCCAGCTCGCGCCTGCGCTGCTCGCGCACCGAGGAGAGATCGACCACCACGGTGGGCCGCACCCGCCGCCGTCTCCCGCCCCGCGCGTGCCGCATCGCCTTGGCCATCCCCTTCCCCCGGAACGGAACGCGCACAGGTTAGTCGCGCACGACGTGCCCGGTCAACGTGAGCGCTGCGCGCGTGGCTGGAGTATGCTCGCCCGCTTTCAACGGCCCGCCGACGCTCGCCGCCCCGGGGCGGCGCCGCGCGACGGTCCCACCGGAGGCCAGCTCGACGTGTTCCACAAGCTGCTCATCGCCAACCGCGGTGAGATCGCCTGCCGCGTCGCCCGCGCGGCGCGCGCGCTGGGCATCCGCACCGTCGCCGTGTACTCCGACGCCGACGAGCGCTCGCTCCACGTCGAGCAATGCGACGAGGCGGTGCGCCTGGGTCCCGCGCCGGCGCGCGAGAGCTACCTCGATTCGGAGAAGATCCTCGCCGCCGCGAAGAGCGCGGGCGCCGACGCAATCCATCCCGGCTACGGCTTCCTCTCGGAGCAGGCGAGCTTCGCCGAGGCCTGCGCCGCCGCCGGAGTCGCGTTCGTCGGACCGCCGCCCGGCGCGATGCGCGCGATCAAGGACAAGGCGCAGGCCCGCACGGTGATGCGCCACGCGGGAGTTCCGGTCGCTCCGGGATCAGAGGGACACGTGACGCCCGACGCCGCCCTCGACGAGGCGCGCGCCCTCGGGTTCCCGCTCCTGGTCAAGGCCGCGGGAGGCGGGGGCGGCATCGGCATGCAGGTGGCGAACGACGAGCCGGAGCTCGTCAAGGCGCTGCGCGCCTGCTCCGATCGGGCCCGCGCCTCGTTCGGCAAGGACGCCGTGTACCTCGAGCGCTACTTCCCGGCGCCGCGCCACGTCGAGGTGCAGGTGCTGGGAGACGGGCGCCTGACCCTGCACCTCGGGGCGCGCGAGTGCTCCATCCAGCGGCGCCACCAGAAGGTACTCGAGGAGGCGCCCGCCACGGCGTTCGAGCTGCCCTCGCCGCGGCCGCACCTGCGCGACAAGCTGCTGCACGCCGGGCTCACCGCCGCGCGCGCGGTGGGGTACGCGAACGCGGGCACCTGCGAGTTCCTGCTGGTGGGAGACGAGGTGTACTTCATCGAGCTCAACGCGCGGCTCCAGGTGGAGCACCCCGTGACCGAAGCGGTGACGGGCCTCGACCTGGTGCAGCTGCAGATCCGCGTCGCGGCCGGCGAGCGCCTGCCCATCGGCCAGGACGACGTGAGGACGCGCGGCCACGCGATCGAATGCCGCGTGAACGCCGAGGACCCGGTGAAGTTCTTTCCTTCCCCGGGCAGGATCGCCCGGTTCGAGACGCCGGTGCCCGCCGACGGCGGTTTCCACGGCGGCGTGCGCATCGACGCCGGGTATCGCGCGGGCGATACCGTGACCCCCTTCTACGATTCGCTGCTCGCGAAGCTGGTGGTGCACGCGCCGACGCGCGGCGAGGCCATCGCGCGGCTGCGCGCCGCCCTCGACGGATTCGCGGTCGAGGGAGTGAAGACCAACCTTCCCCTCCACCGCCGCATCGCCGCGTCCGACGCCTTCGCCCGCGGCGAGCTGGACACCCGCTTTCTGGAGAAGCTCGCTTGAGGGGAGCCGCGAGCCGCAGGACGCAACTCCCAAGCCTCGACCCGGAGGTCCCGCCTTGATCGACGTGCCCGCCCATATCACCGGCACCGTGTGGAAGATCGAGAAGAAGCCCGGCGACGCGGTGTCCGCCGGAGACGTGCTGGTGATCCTCGAATCGATGAAGATGGAGATGCCGGTCGAAGCGCCCGAGGACGGCAAGGTGTCCGAGGTGCGCTGCAAGGAAGGCCAGCCGGTCAGCGAGGGCGAGGTCCTCGTCGTGCTCGCGAAATAGCCGCGAGGGGCTCAAAGCCTGTGAACGCTTGTAGCCCCTCGCGTCAGACGCGAGAGAACAGCTCGGGGAGACGGATCTTCAGGGCGTGCGCGATCTTGTAGAGCGAGGTGACGCTGGCGCTCGATTCGGCGCGCTCGATCTGGGAGAGCAGGCTGACCGAGAGCCCGGTGCGCTTGGCGAGCTGCTTCAAGGTGAGGGTCCGTTTCTTGCGCAGCTCGCGGATCGCCGACCCGATGTTGCGGTGCAGCTCTTCCTCGGGCAGGAGCGCGAGCCCCTTGGCGGCCAGCGCGCGGCGCACCGCTCCCAGCAGCTCGTCCTCGCGCACCGGCTTGCGCAGGTAGTCCACCACGCCGCCGCGCAGGGCGGAGACCGCTGAATCGAGCGTGGCGTAGCCGGTCATCAGGATGACCGCGCAGTCGGAATCGTGGCGCCGGATCATGTCCACCACGTCGAGGCCGGAGATCTCGGGCATCTTCAGATCCACTACCGCGAGGTGGATGTCATTCTTGCGGAGCTCTTCGTCCACCTTGCGGCCGTCGGTCAGCGACGCGACGCGGTAACCATCCTTCTTGAGGATCTTTTCCACCAACTCGACGGAGTCCTGGTCGTCGTCGACAACTAGGATTCGGATGTCCACCGTAGCCCCCCTTCGCTGATACGCGCACTGGAGTCTAACGTACCTACGGTACGCGCACGCTTGTTATCCGGCGGCGCTGATCGGGTCAACGGATACGCTTGTAACCGTCTCCTGCAAGTCGCCGCACGGGTCCGGGGGCACGGAGTCCTGCGATGTTTTCGTACATTGCTCCGGGTCCGTCCTCGGTGTGAAATGCCGCGACCGCCGATCGCCCTCGCCGCGAGGTCGGCCGTGCGCGCCGCGGACCCCGCGCAACCAGAGCGCCGCGGCCACCGCGGCGGCCACGAGCAGGATCAGGACAAAGGTCGCGATGCGCCTTTTCCGGGCCGAGCGCAGCGGTCGGGGGACGGGCGCGGTCGTTTCGCCCGCCGCGCGCGGATCGGGCGCGGCCTTCTCGTCCGGGCCGGCCTCCAGCATGAGCTCGTACCGGCTGATCTCGATCAGGTCGCCTTCGCGGATCTGCTGCGCGCCGCGGATGCGGTCGCCGTTCACGCGGACGCCCGTGAAGCTGTCCAGGTCCTCGACGTAGAAGAGCCCGCTCCGGCGCACGAGCTTCGCGTGGCGGCGCGAGACGTCCTTCTCGGTGAGCCAGACGGAGTTGCCCTCCGCGCGGCCGATGCCCAGCTCGTCCCGGTAAAGGGGAACGACGGTGCGGCGTCGCTCGTCGTCCTCGACGATCAGCCTCATCGCCCCCCGTGCCGCCCGACGCAGCGCCGCCCCGGGGCGGCGATCATCCGCCGAACTTGTCGATGAGCTGCTGCAGCTGCCCCTTGGTGGCGTCGTCCGCGTACGGCATGTACAGTTTGTACCACTTCACCGCCGCCTTGGTGTCGCCGGCGTAGACGGCGGCGGTGCCGAGCCCGCGATAGGCGTAACCGACGTATTGCTTGCTCGGCCGGAGATCGATGGCGGCCTGGTACCTGGCCGTGGCAGCGCCGAAGTCCTTCGCGCTCACCTTGGCGTTCCCTTCCTGGATCAGCTGGTACGCCTTCTGATCGCGGCCGGCCTGGGAGAGGCTGCCTCCCTCGTGCCGGGCCGGCGAAGGCTTCTCCGCCTGGGCCGGTTGCGCGGCGCAGGTCAGCGCCTGTGCCTCGGCGCTCGCGACATCGAGCGCGAGGACCTGCTGCACCTCCTGCTTGCAAGCCTCGACCTTTCCTTGCGCCTTGGCCTGTTGCGCCTTGGCGAGGTGCGCGGCGGCGTAGCCAGCCTTCAGCTGGTCGCCCTTCTCCCGCACGCGCTCGCAGAACCAGGTCGTCTCGGTGGCGCACCTCTCGTACAGCGCGCGCGCCTTGTCGAAGTCCTTCGCCGCGATCGCCCTGTCGAGGGCCTGATCGACCTCCTGCGCGCGCGCCTCGTCCTGGGCCTTGGCGCGGTTCGCCGGCTTCTCCCCCTTGGCCGCGGCGGCGTCGTAGTATTCGAGCGCCTTCAGGTAGTCGTGCTTCTTGAACTCCCG
>DATFUN010000100.1:0-5110 GCA_035260805.1 Myxococcales bacterium
AGCTGCAGCGCCGGGCCGGCGGACTCGACGCCCACCACCGACTGCGCGCGGAGCAGCAGGGGCAGCGTCAGCGTGCCGCAGCCGCAGAACAGCTCCAGCACCCGCCCCGAGACCGCTTCGCCGAGCGCGGCCAGCGCCGCCTCCTGCAGCGCAGGCACCATCGATCGATTCGCCTGGGAGAAGACGTCCGGACGCGAGCGCAGCCGGAACCCGGGGTAGTCGTCGATCAGCACCGGATCGCCGGCGACCTCCGAACCGAGCGTGGCGCCCTTCACGAGACCGGCGGCCAGCTCCCGCGCCCGCTTGCGCAGCGCCGGCGAAGGTGCCGCGGCCGTGCGGAGGTCCACGGCGCCCTTGCCCGACGCGCCTGTATCGAGGCCCAGGTCGATCACGCCGGGGAGGTCCTCCTGGCGAAGCGCGTCCGCGAGCTTCTGCAGCGGCTCCTCGAACAGCAGGCACTCATCGACGGGCACCACGCCCTCGTCTCCCTTGAATCCCCACGCACCGCGCTTCCCCCGGTGCAGGCGGGCGCGCCTCCGGTAGCGGAATTGCCTCGGGCTGGGCGAGATGGGAAGGAGCTGGTAGCTCCCCGGCGCGAACCCGCCGATGCGCTCCAGCGCATCGGCGGCGAGCGTGCTCTTCGCGGCGAGCTGCGCGCCGTAGTCCACCTGCTGCACCGGGCAGCCGCCGCACCGGTCGACGATGGGGCACGGCGCGGCGACGTGGGCCGCGCCGGGCTCCAGCACGCGCAGCGCGCGCGTGCGCTCGAACCGCGCGCCGCCGCCTTCCAGGTCCGCCTCGACCAGATCGCCCGGCGCTCCGCCCCGCACGAACACCACCCGGCCCTCGTGGCGGGCGAGGCCTTCGCCGCCGTGCACCAGGGACTCGATGCGGAGCTGCGCGATCACGTCTGCGCGCCGGCCAGGTCCTTGGACAGCTGTGCGATGATGCGGCCGAGCCGCTCCCGCGTCTGGTCGTCCGCGTCGAGGAACTCGAGGCCCATGCCGGGCTCGTCCACTCCCGGCCCCGCCGGCTGCGACCACACCACCCGCGCCTGCAGCTTGCACTCCGCCTCGCCAGGCAGCTGGAGCAAGACCTGCACCACGTCGTCGACCGGCGCCGCGATGTTCGTGTTCACGAAGCAGCCGCCCTGCGAGACGCTGGTGCTCCACCCCGAGAAGTTGCCGTGGGCCTCCGACGACAGAGTGACCATCAGCTCGTGGTGCAGGCGGGGCCACTTGCGCTTGGCGAGTGTGCGATCCGTCATGGGCTCCTGGACGGTACCACGCCCTGCGGACCCGCTGCCGCAGCGGCGTGCAGCTCCGCCGCCAGCCCGAGCTGCCCGGCCACCGTCATCACCAGCTTCTCGGAGGTGCCGATGGCCACGCGCGCCTCCTCCTCGTCGTACTCCGGCCCCTCGCCCGCGTCCGCTTCGAGCCCGTCCTCGACCAGCGTGCGCAGATACTGGGTGAAGTCGGGCGCCAGCTTGAGGCTCGCGCTCAGCCGCTCGAACCGATCGAGCAGCTTCTGCAGCGCCTCCAGCGAGAACCCCTCGCGCGAGGAGAGCGCGCGAGGCATGCCGGGACGCCAGTTCGGATCCCATCCGGGATGGCTGTCGCGCGCCCACTTCGAGTCGATCAGCGCGCGCGCCGCCTGCAGGGCTGCCATGGCGGCGCGGTTCACCGCATCGTCGCGGCAGGGCGGGTCGAGCGTAAGGAGCGCCTTGGCCGCGCCGAGCGTCGCATGCGCTTTGCGCAGGCGCGATTCGGCGTCCGCGCGCCTCTCGGGAGTCGTCATGTGCCGAAGTCTGCCACAATGCTGCGCGACGTGAACAGGGGTCCCTGGATCCCCTTTCAGAGCTGCATCGTGCGCAGCTCGGGCGAGACGCGGAGCCGGGCCTCGGTGGCCTTCTGCACCTCTTCCGGCGTCACGCCCGGAGCCGCTTCCTTGAGAAGGAGACCCTGGGGCGTCACCTCGATGTACGCCAGTTCCGTCACGATGGCGTTCACGCACTTCTTGCCCGTGAGCGGCAGCTTGCATTGCTTCAAGATCTTTGGCGCCCCGCCCTTCGCGGTGTGCTCCATCGCCACGATCACGCGCTTGGCGCCGGTCACCAGGTCCATGGCCCCGCCCATGCCCTTGATCACCTTCCCGGGGATGGTCCAGTTGGCGAGGTCGCCCTGCTCGCTCACCTCCATCGCTCCCAGGATGGCGACGTCGATGTGGCCGCCGCGGATCATCGCGAACGAGTCCGCGCTGGAGAAATAGGAAGTGCCCTTGATCTCGGTGACCGTCTCCTTGCCGGCGTTCACCAGGTCGGGGTCGATCTCGGCCTCGGTGGGGTACGGACCGATGCCGAGCATGCCGTTCTCGGACTGGAAGATGACGTCGACTCCCTTCGGCAGGTAGTTCGCGGCCAGCGTAGGCAGGCCGATGCCGAGGTTGACGTACATCCCGTCCTTCAGCTCCTTCGCCGCCCGCGCGGCGATCTGCTCCCGTGTCAGTGGCATCAGCTCGGCCTCACGGTGCGCTTCTCGATCCACTTCTGGTAGCTCGACCCCTGGAAGATGCGCTTCACGTAGATGGACGGGACGTGGATCTGGTCGCCGTCCAGCTCGCCCAACTCGACCAGGTGCTCCACCTCTGCGATGGTGATGCGCGCGGCGGTGCACATGTTGGGCGAGAAGTTCCGCGCGGTCTTGCGGAAGACCAGGTTGCCCCACTTGTCGCCCTTCCAGGCGCGCACGATGGCGTAGTCGGCCTTGAGCGGCTTCTCGAAGATCATCTCGCGGCCGTCGATCACGCGGCTTTCCTTCCCCTGCGCGATCTGCGTGCCCGCCCCGGTCGGAGTGAAGAACCCGCCCAGCCCGGCGCCGCCGGCGCGGATGCGCTCGGCCAGCGTGCCCTGCGGGTTCAGCTCCACCTCCAGCTCGCCGCCGAGGAACTGCCGCTCGAACTCCTTGTTCTCCCCGACGTAGCTCGCGATCATCTTGCGGACCTGGCGGCTCTGCAGCAGGACGCCCAGGCCCTTGTCGGTGGTCCCGCAGTTGTTCGAGATCACGGTGAGGTTCTTCACGCCCTTCTTGTGGATGGCGGCGATCAGGTTCTCCGGATTGCCCGAGAGGCCGAAGCCGCCCGACATGATCACCGCCCCGTCCTGCATGTCGCGGATCGCCTCGTCCGCGTTCTTCACGACCTTGTTCATGCGTCCCTCTCCACGATGAGGGCGATGCCTTCGCCGCCCCCGATGCACAGCGAGGCGAGGCCGCGCTTCTTGCCCAGGTCCTTCATCGCGTAGATGAGCGTGACCAGGAGCCGCGCTCCGGAGGCGCCGATGGGGTGGCCCAGCACCACGGCGCCGCCGCGGACGTTCACCTTGTCGGGCGTGATCCCGAGGAGCTGGTTGTTCGCCATCGCCACCACCGCGAACGCCTCGTTGATCTCCCACAGGTCGACGTCCTGCGCCTTGAGCCCCGCGCGGGTGAGCGCCTGCTTGATGGCGTCGGCCGGCGCGATGGTGAACTCCACCGGATCGCGCGCCGCGTGGCCGAAGTCGCCCAGCCGCGCCAGCACCGTGCGTCCCTCGCGCTTCGCGCGCTCCTCCGACATGAGGACCACCGCCGCGGCGCCGTCGTTGATCGAGCTGGCGTTCGCGGCCGTGATGGTCCCGTCCTTCTTGAACGACGCCTTGAGCGTGGGGATCTTGTCCGGCCGGGCGAGCTTGGGCCCCTCGTCCTCGCTCACCAGCGTCTTGTTGCCCTTCTTGTCGGCGATCTCCACCGGAACGATCTCGGCCTTGAAGGCCCCCTCGGCCTGCGCCTTCTGCGCCCGGCGGGTGGACTCGATCGCGTACTCGTCCTGCGCGGAGCGCGAGAACTTGAAGTCGGCGGCGCATTTCTCGCCGCACATCCCCATGTGCATGTCGTTGTAGGGGTCCCACAGGCCGTCGTGGATCATGAGGTCCTTGAGCTCGGTGTTGCCCATCCGCGCCCCGGTGCGGGCCGCGTGCGTGAAGTACGGCGCGTTGGACATCGACTCCATCCCGCCCGCCACCACCACGTCTGCTTCGCCCAGCGCGATGACGCGGGCGCCCTCGATGATCGCCTCCAGGCCCGAGCCGCACACCTTGTTGACCGTGACGCACGGCACCGTGTTCGGGATCCCGGCGTAGAGCGCGGCCTGGCGGGCAGGCGCCTGGCCGACCCCGCCCTGGAGCACTTCGCCCATGAAGACCGTCTTCACTTCTTCCGGCTTCACCCCGGCGCGCTGCAGCGCGGCCTGGATGGCGGTGGCGCCGAGCCGCGGTGCAGGCACCGCCGCGAGCGAGCCGAGGAATGCCCCGATCGGGGTCCGGGCGGCTCCGACGATCACGACCTTCTTTCCCTGGGATGGCATGTCTCGCTCCTCGCGCGGGGGGACGGACAGATTCATAACCCGAACGCCGCTGTCAAGCCGCTCTAGCCGGACAATCGTGCCCGGCATGCGACAACCCGATCCGTTGCCGGTTCTGATTGCCCACTCTGCCCGGTCGCACTAACGTGCGCGGCCCCATGAGCCATGCAGGCGATCTGAGCGCCGGAGAGTTCGACGCCGTCCTGGACCGCGGCGGCGGCCCGGCGGTGGTGGTGCACGGCGGCGCGGGCACGAGCCCGGACCACGATCCCACGCCGTACCTGGCCGGGACTCGCGCCGCCGCTGACGCCGGCATGCGGGTGTTGCTCCAGGGCGGCAGCGCGCTCGACGCAGCGCAGGCAGCCGCGGTGGTGCTCGAGGACGATCCCTCGTTCAATGCCGGCACCGGCGCGTGCCTGACCGCTGCGGGCGACGTGGAGCTGGACGCGAGCTGCATGGACGGCAGCACGCTGCGCGCCGGCGCGGTGGCGTGCGTCAAGACGATGAAGAACCCGATCCTCGCCGCGCGGCGGGTGTGCGACGACACTCCGCACGTGCTGCTCTGCGGGCCCGGCGCGGAAGCATTCGCCCGCGAGTGCGGGATTCCGGAGCACCGCAACGAGCTGCTCGTCACGCCGCGGCAGCTGGCGCGCTGGCAGGAGCTGCACGCGCTGGCGCGAAAGCACGGACCCGACCAGGTGCGGGCGGGGAAGATCGG